>CAZOKT010000101.1:6391-8009 GCA_964580505.1 uncultured Parabacteroides sp.
CTTCATTCGTTCGTATTATGCCATGTTAAACGCATCTATGGTTATCGCTTTTTATTCGTAGGATAGCCCAGGAAGAAACGCTCGAATTATTCTCGGATTCGCACTTCCATTTGCTCAAACCTATATATTCCCTACGATTATCTCATAAAAATATAGTAAGTTTGCCAGTGAAACATAACGAGAATCGAGATGGTTTTAAACTATATTTGGATTGCATTCTTCCTTATCGCTTTTGTAGTAGCAGTAGGTAAGCTTTTCTTGGGTGATACGCAAGTATTTACGGAGATTATTAATGCTTCGTTCACTTCGGCAAGAACAGGATTCGAGATTTCTATCGGACTGACCGGTATCCTCTCCCTTTGGCTCGGCATTATGAAGATTGGTGAGAAAGGAGGAGTTATCCAAGCGTTCGCAAGACTGGCATCACCTGTATTCAGCAAGCTTTTCCCCGATATTCCGAAAGGGCATCCGGCTACGGGATCTATCTTCATGAACTTATCGGCAAACCTGCTTGGACTTGATAATGCAGCCACACCTATGGGCTTGAAGGCCATGCAAGAGCTCCAGACGCTCAATTCCCGCAAGGAAGAGGCGAGCAACTCGATGATTATGTTCCTCTGCATCAATGCATCGGGACTGACGCTCATCCCTATCACCATCATGATGTACCGGGCGCAACTCGGTGCGGCGAATGCATCCGACGTATTCCTTCCTATTATGCTGGCAACATTCAGCTCTACGTTGGTCGCCATCCTTGCCGTTTGTTTCAAGCAACGCATTAATATCCTGCAACGCAACCTATTGCTCTTCTTCGGAGGCATGGGGATATTGATAGGCGGATTGGTCGTCCTTTTCCGAAGCATGAACCAAGAGGAAGTATCGCTCTACTCCACACTCTTTGCCAATACACTTTTGTTCACCATCATTTGCGGATTCATCGTCAGTGGCGTACGGAAGAAAGTAAATGTTTACGAGGCATTCATCGAAGGAGCAAAAGAGGGATTCCATACGGCCATTACCATCATCCCTTATTTAGTGGCCATCTTGGTAGGAATTGGCATCTTCCGAGCTTCAGGAGCGATGGACTTCCTGATAGAAGGTGTGCGGAAGGGAGTCGGTTTGTTGGGATGGAATACAGATTTCGTTGAGGCTTTGCCTACTATCTTGATGAAGCCCCTGAGCGGAAGTGGTGCACGCGGCATGATGCTCGATGCCATGAATACATACGGTGCGGACTCCTTCGTGGGACGGTTGGCCTGCATTGTGCAAGGGTCTTGCGACACGACTTTCTATGTCGTTGCCCTCTATTATGGGAGTGTGGGTATCCGCAACACACGTTATACCGTTCCCTGCGCTCTCTTTGCAGATTTGGCCGGAGCTGTAGCCGCTATTGTTATGGCCTACCTGTTTTTCGGGGCAGACTAAATCCTGCCTCACACAAGAGCTGTTTGCCTATTTATTTGCTGAATATGTTCGATTCCGCATATATTTGTTTTTCTCTTAATATTAATTATCGGCTCATATTATTTTCTCCTTAAAGATTTACATTTATGGTTACTTGCGCACATCAATACGGATTAGGAGAAGACGATTTGCAGCAGATACAGAATATCTTGAG
>CAZOKT010000102.1:0-8001 GCA_964580505.1 uncultured Parabacteroides sp.
CTTTCTGTATTTGTTGAAAATATCTCCGCGGTCTTTTTGCGTCCGGCAAGAATAGGGTGTCTCTCTCGGTCGAAAGAGCCTGCCTCTTACGGTCGAGAGAGGGTGTCCCTTACGATCGAGAGGACCTGCCCCTTACGGCCGAAAGAGACACCCTATTCAAATAAGAAGCCCCTCAGACCATAGTCCGAGAGGCTCCTTTGTTTTGGATAACCTTGCCCTCGCTTACCTCAGGTTACGCGGCAAGTTGAACTTTTTTGTTACTCTAATCTGTTAATACTAAATCTGTCCCGTTCACATCTCGCAAGCTACTCGCTTGGGGATCAGTTCTAATCCAATACCTTTTGCTTGCCCAACGGTATGGAAATGCCCAGGTAAGCGTTGACATTCTTGGTGTTCTTGCCAAAGAACATATAGTCGGTGCCTACGAAGAGAGGCCCCAGCTTGACGGCCGCACCGAATGTCTTGCCCGAACCCTGCAACACAGAGTAGCTGACGGCCAGGTTGAAGTAGTTCTTCGGACGGACGTTGGCGGAGAAAGTCAGTTCGTTTAAGGTCTTCAGTTTGGCGAAGCGGCTGGTGTAGAGGGCACCCACTACCAGCCAGTTTTCCAACAAGGCATATTCGGCACCCAGCACTACGGAAGTGGCCAGGCTGGAGGTGCGGGTCTTGGAGACATCCTCGTCAATGCCCAGGTCCAACATATCGAAATTGAGCACCTCGCCGCTGGTGATGATGTCTTTGAACTCCCGAATGCGATCGGAGTCGTACTCTTGCCTTCCGTTGGCACTTGCCACATAGGTGTTTTCTTCGCCCCATTTGATGAAACCCAAATCGAGTACAGATGCCGAAAGGGTCAGGTTGTCCAGCAATTTGTAGGAAGCACCCAAGTCGATGCCCGCTCCGTAGCCCGCAAAGCCGAAGCTGCCGAAGTCAATATTGTCGATACTGCCATCGGCTGTTCGTTCCAGTTCCAGCAGCTTGGAGGAACTTTCAAGGGTGGCATCTACTTCGATGGAGGCACTCCCGCCGGCTTGGCTCAGGTCATTCCAATTACTCACGCCTGTCAACTGGGTTTTGACTTCAATGCTGTTCACTCTCAGGCTCACGTTGCCGATACCCAGCAAGGCTTTCACCTTACCGCCGATTGTGAGGCGGCTGTTGATGTCGCGTGCAAAGCCCACACCGACCTCGGCGAAGGAGTTGATTTCCAGTTGCTGCCCGCCAAAATACTCGTTCAGATCAGTGTAATCGGAAAGGGAATTCATCGTGTTCATGAACTCAAATACGGTACGGGGAATGGTTGCACTGATGTCGTTACGCAACCCGATGTTGAACGACCAGAAGTTCTTGCCTTTGTACCAGCCGGCTGAGATGATGTCGGTGTTGAGGTTGACATTGAGGTTGTTGGTGGCATCCAGCCGGTTGATGAAGTCCTGGCTCATGAAGTAGTCGCTGCTGCTGCTGTTTTCGATAATGTCCATGATGTCCTGATAGCCCAGCGAAGACGAGTTGACGGAAGCGTTCAACGAACCGATGGCAGGGATGTTGATATAGCCGCGCCCCGGTGTGAGGGCCGGATTAAGTTGCAGGCGGTAGTGACTTCCTTCCAAGAAGTAGGATGTACGGAGGTACTGTGCTTGTCCGCTGAGGGGCACAAAAAGGAGCAATGTAGCAGCTAAAGCCCCTTTCAATAAGTTAATACATTTCATAACTTGTCGTATTTGTATGCCTATGGTTCCTCAGGTCGGCATATTTGTTAATAAGAAGCGCAGAAACCACATCTGTGGACGATGCCTTTAACGCCCGTTTTTTTTTTTTTGCAAAAATACAAGAATGAAATATAAAAACAAAGAATTAAAAGAAAAAATGGGGATAAATTTATAAGATAAGAGAGTCTTACAAATTTATCCCACTAAAAATCTACTGAACCGATATGCAGAAATGTCCACTGAGCTTCCGGAGCTTTTCGGATCAACGAGTATAGAAAGAATAATTAGAGAAAAATTAGATGCGCAGAGAAAGTCATGAATAAAATGAGGATATATTCCCACTCCCTATTCTTATTCCAAATGAAAGAAATATATTCTTTATTTATTGGCAATTATGTATTTATGATTACAAAAGTTGTTCTACCAGGATTCGAACCTGGACAAACAGGACCAGAATCTGTTGTGCTACCATTACACCATAGAACAATACATAAACAGATATCCTTATTTCGCCCGCAAAGGTAAACACTTTTTTTAATCCTACAAACATTCACATGAAAAAATGCAGGGCAACGCATCTAAATTTTACAGATACAAGCCGGGCAGCCGCTGCTTCGGAAGATTATCTACACTGCTATCTTTTGTTTTAACCCTTGCGAATCAGTTCCGGACATTGGCACTCTTCGCGGAGGAAGGTTTCGATATGTCGCTTCTTCTTCTCTTCGAGGATTTCGTTTATCTTTATCAGGATTCCGGTCTCCTCTACTTCGCCAAATTCATGATTGATCGCTGTACCGAACACACGCATCTTGGGAGAGAGACTCATATAGGCATTAACCAACGGAGGCACATTGATGCCAAACTTACGCACCTCTTGATTCAGTACTTTATAGTTGTCCTTGAAGTTATCATGGCAGAATAATGCCTTCATTTTGGCTTCATCTACGGTGATTTGCAACGGATAAATCGGCGTAATCAAGCCATCCTTATCCGGAAAGTGCAGCTTCAGGAAGTAGAGAATCATATCCCGGGCGGCAGTATTATAGGTATTATACATCGTTACCTTGCCGAAGAAGTACTGTAAACGCGGGTCGACTACCGAGAGGGCCCCTAAGCCATCCCACAGATTATCCAGCACAAACAAGCCTCGCGCACTCCCGTTCCGTGTCGCCTGATACTCAAGTGTTACAAACGAACGCCCCAATTCAACGGTATAAGGAAGGTAATCCCGCACGAACTCCTCCGAGAAATGGAACATATGCGAGGTAGCCAATATCGGTTTTCCGAGTTCATCCAAACGGACATCCGAGCCACAAAGAAATCGATAACCGCCCATAATGCACTCCTCCATCGGATTCCAGACAATGAGTTGCCGGTAAGCATCGGGCATAGTGTCATATTCATCTATATCCATCGGCAGCCCAGTTCCACCCCCATAATAGCGGAAAGCCATCTCACGCAGGCGACCTATCTCACGCATCACGTTTGGGGCATCATGAGCGGTTACGATATAGATTTCGTTATTCGACTTGTTTGTACGGCGGAGCATCTTCCCTTGCGTCAACTCTGCCTTTAAAATTTTGCGGTCAATTGGCTGAATAATATCTTGCATAGTGCGATTCATTTTAGATGATAAACGATTTGCTTTACCCAATCTGCCCACTCCATCGGTTTACGTCCATTATCGAATGTCTGCCAGGAAATAGGTTTTCCGAAATAGATAGAGAATGTTTTATGTTTGGCGCGGAACATTTCGTCAGGCAAATATATCATCTCGTAATTCATTTTCACGCCCAAAGTTTTCCGAAGATTCGCTAACCGATAGAAACGGGCTGAGTTCTTTCCGTCAAAATAGACCGGAATAATGTCCCGTTTGTATTGTACTGCTTTCTGGATAAATGACTTCTTCCATTCCAAGTCCTCCACTTTGCCTTTGAGCTTCCGCGAGCATAGTCCGGCCGGAAAGGTGATGATTTGACTATCCGAGGCATACGCTTCTTCTATCTGGCGTGCATTCTCTTTACCTTGTGCGCCGTGTTTATTGATAGGGACAAATATAGACTTCAGATTGTGCAAGTAGAGTAGCAGGTCGTTTACTAAATAGCGGATATTGCCGCCATAATGTTTGCCTATCAGTGCTGAAAGACAGATACCGTCTAACCCGCCGAGCGGATGATTGGAAGCGAATATATAGCGTCCTTCTTCCGGGAATTCACCATGCACTTGCAGCGTCAAGTCAAAATAATCGAGCAAAGCTTCCATGAAGTCCACACCCTCTTTCTCACGATAACGCAAAAGTATATCGTTCAGTTCGTCCTGATGTATGACACGTATCAGGTAATTCACCAGCACGCTCGGTATCTTTCGCGAGGCTGATGGCGCTTTTTGACGCAACACTTGCCTAATATCTATCAACTTGACCTCTGTATTGTCCATTTTGTCATTATTTCCGGTGCAAAGATATATGATAATAGAAAATAAAGGAAAAAATAAAGCCGGATTATGCAACGTTTCACAGACAACACTCGTTTATTAAAATAGACAATTTGTTGAAGACACAAGCGATAGTAACTATAAATGAAAGATTCGATAACTCAACTCGTCCGTGCATGTCGTCAGGGAGACCGCAAGGCACAAGTAGCCATCTACCGGATGTATGTCCGGCAGCTTTATCATACTTGCTTGCGGATTACAGGCAATCCTTCTGATGCGGAAGAAGCTATGCAGGATGCTTTTCTTAAGGCTTTCACGCATTTGCCGCAATATCCTGACGAGAGTTCGTTCGGAACATGGTTAAAACAGATTTCCGTGCGGACTGCCATTGACTATGTACGTCGTAGCGAACCAGCTTGGGAAGAACTGCCCGATAATTATCCCTTAGTCTCTGAAGAGCATGATGATAATGAAGATACGGAGCTAAGCGTGGCAGCAATCAAAGCGGCATTAACGAAGCTGGCACCGGGTTATCGTGTCGTACTCTCGCTCTACTTGTTCGAAGGCTACGATATGGAGGAGATCTCCTCGATTCTCCATCTGCAACCGGCCAGTGTGCGTAGCCAGTATTTGCGAGGAAAAAGAAAGTTGTTGGATATCATAAATAAGGAAAAACATGGATAAGCTGAAGAATTTTATAGACCGAAACCGCGAGGCATTCGAGACGGAGAGCCTACCTGAAGGGCACATGGAGCGTTTTATTGGGCGGCTTCGTCGGGAAGAACAACCGCATGCGCACGGACGGTGGCTCGGTTGGGCAACGATTCCGGTGGCGGCTGCCATCGCATTTTTGCTCTATTGGCAACTGCCTTTCCTCAAAGATATGCTTGGAGGAAAGCCGCAATATGTCTGCGAATTGCACTCAGAAATGGCAGAGTTGCGCTATTACTACCAGATGCAGATGGATGGAATCCTCATGCAAATGGAGGAAAAGAGAGCACAGTCGGACAGTCCGGCCATGAAGGAATTACTTCAAGCCGGACAGCAGATTCAGAAATCCTGCCAACAGTTCGACATCAAGGTACTGCCCACGTTACCCTGCTCCGACGTAGGAGTCTTGGCAATCAACCAGCAATATCGCAACAGCCTCAATGGTATGCGATTGCTTTATGATAAGATGAAATAATGCTGCTCTCTGAAAAGGAAACGAAAAGTAGGGAGTTTTCCTCCCGAAGGTGGACAGTTCAAGTTCCGACAGTGCCTAACATTTTGAACTTTGTTCGGGTATGTTTTGGACTTGTGTCGGCAACTTATGGCTGCCCGCCCGTTTCCTATTCGCAAGAAACAATTACATATACGAAACAATAACAATAACAAATAAATGAAACGCAACATGAAAACGAGAAAATTACAAGCCGTCGGAACAACACTCCTGCTGATGTTATTCTTATGTGTTAATGGAGTATGGGCAGAAAACCAAGAAGTCAGCCGCCAAAAGGAGTACACTCAATCGTTTGCCGCTAAGCCGGATAACAACCTGTTGATAGATAGTAAGTACAGCGACATCGTTATTTCGCATTGGAAAAAAGACGAGATAGCTTTCCGGGTAGTAGTTACTGCAACTGCACGCAACGAGAAGTTGGCGCAAGAAACCTTAGAGAAAATCCGCATAACTTTAAAGAAAGAAGGGAAAACCATCAAGGGACTTACCGACATCCTCTCCTCTAAAGTCAACAAAGGAGGCGGAAACTTCAACATCTGCTACTATGTGAGTATGCCTGCATGGATAACAACGAATCTGGAGCTGAAGTATGGTAACATCCAATTACCCGAAACAAACAAGGCAACGACCAATGTCGGACTGAAATACGGAGACATCAAGGCGGGAAGTTTCAGTAGCATACTAAACTTAGATCTGGATTATGGGAATGCCTTATTGGGCAGCTTCGAGAATACTGCAAATTTACGTCTCGCATATTGTGGCGACGTTAAAGTAGAAGATGCTAACATTTTAAATATAGAGAGCAAATATTCGAACCTGAAGTTAGGGAAAATAGGCATCTTAAATATCGAAAGTAAGTACGGACAGCTCCACATCAAGGAAGTGAACACGCTGAACTCACGTATCAAATACAGCGAAGCAAAAATCGAATACTTGGAGCGAAATATTAATTGTGAGCTGAGTTATAGCAATATCGACATAGTTAAAACCGATGCAACGTTCGACCATATTACCGTAAACTCCCGATACGGCAATCTCTATGTAGGTTTACCGGAAAATGCGTCTTTCAAGGTAGAAGCAGAAGGCATCACATATGGAGATTGCGATGTATCTCGTCGATTCAAAGCTACGCATTACGAGAAACATAATAGTTCAGCCTATTATGAAATAAATAATGGTCGGAACGGAAACATCAAGTTTGATGGTGGCGGTTATGGCAAGCTTATAGTCGGCGTTTCAGACTGATAGTGTCATTCCTTCTTTAGCCAAGAGCGTATTGGTAAAGACAGATTTTGCCTCTTCCAATAATGGTGTCAGTTCTTCATAACGAGCCGAATAATGTCCGATAAGTAGCTTCTTGACCTCTGCATCGCACGCTATCGTAGCCGCCTGCTTAGCCGTAGAATGAAAAGTCTCACGAGCCCGAGCCGCATCCGATTCCATAAAGGTCGCTTCGTGGTATAGTAGGTCTGCTTGATAAATATAAGAAAGTAGCTTCGGATTATAAGCCGTATCCGAACAATAAGCAAACTTACGGGCAGGAGCTGCCGGGCGAGTCAACCAGGCATTCGGGATTATCTTTCCTTCAGGCGTTGTATA
The DNA here is from genome assembly GCA_964580505.1 of uncultured Parabacteroides sp. Classification (GTDB taxonomy): domain Bacteria; phylum Bacteroidota; class Bacteroidia; order Bacteroidales; family Tannerellaceae; genus Parabacteroides. The sequence continues at coordinate 6,964 of CAZOKT010000102.1, forward strand.
ATCTGCTCCTTGCTTGATATATTGAATTTCCCGAACCGGTATCCGGTAGAAGTCAATCATCTCCCGAATCATGTGCGGTTCTTTCTGTTTCTCTACGAACAGATAACCGCAACAAGGCGTGCGATGTTTCAGAGGTAAAGCATAAACAGAGACCGACCGATCCTCCATTACCAAATTATATTCCTCTGTATTTACCGGATTAAACTGCACTTGGAACGGCATTCCCTGACAGAAAACCTTCAACGTTACCTGCAAATACTCCTTCAATCCAACTGGAGCATGAACAACTATATCGCCAATCCTTCCTAACATTCCTAACGTGGAGAGTAAGCCGGGCAAGCCAAAACAATGATCACCATGTGCATGCGTTATAAAAATATGATTTAACTTATTAAACCGAATCCGCATACGACGCATCTGTACTTGTGTTCCTTCTCCGCAATCAATCATGTACAACTTATCCCGCAAATCGACAATTTGTGAAGAAGCAGCGTGCCGCGTTGTTGGCAATGCCGAGCCACAACCTAATATATTCAAATTGAAATCAGCCATTGTTCTATCTTTCTGTATTTCTAATCAAAAAGTGAAATATTCTGCAAATATACGAGAAATAAAAGGGTTTAATGTGAAAAATAATAAAAAAGAAGAGGGATGGTTGTTTGGAGTCAATTTATGTTGGTATATTTGCTTGCTGTCCTTTTAAATTAAAATATAGTTATTACTATGATCATCTTAAATGATGTAACGTTAACCTTAACTAACTTTTTCTTTTTGTTTAAAACGGTTAAATGTAGAAACGGCCAAGCGCGAAGCTCCGCCGTTTCTTCTTTTTATATGGATTGCATTTACTGCTTATCCATAGTATTCAAATAAGTACTCATGAAAAAGAGCTTTCCGAATTCTATCCGAAAAGCTCTCCTTAAAGTGTCCTGTTTTTGTTCTTCGCAGAACTACCAACAGGCATTTTTTTACACTATTATTAGAAGCTCGCCTTTTTTCTGATTGCTTATCTTTTTACTCTCTTTCAACTTGCTTTTA
>CAZOKT010000103.1:0-7939 GCA_964580505.1 uncultured Parabacteroides sp.
TTTTATTATAATTCTTCAATGGAACCACGAACAATTCCTCGCTTTGACGCTTTAATAAAGTTCAATATCAAATCACGCTCCATACTTGGTTCATATTCTGTCTCAATAGCTTTCAATGCATCCGTATTATTCAATCCGCGCGTGTACAACGTGCGATAGATATCCTGAATTAAAAAAACCTGATAATTGGTAAAGCCACGACGACGCAACCCAACAATATTAATGCCACAATAAGTGATGGGGTCGCGTCCAACCAATGTATAAGGAGGGATATCCTTTCCAATGCGTGAACCGCCTTGAATCATTACATGCTTGGAAATACGTGTAAACTGATGTACCAACGAGCCTCCGCTAACAATTGCATAATCATCAATTTCTACCTCACCTGCAATCTGGGACGCATTTCCAATGATTACATGATCTTTTACCACACAATCATGCGCCACATGCGAATAGGCCATTATTAAACAATCATTTCCAATAATAGTTACACCTTTAGATGCCGTTCCGCGATTAACCGTTACGCACTCACGCAACGTCGTATTTTCACCAATTACAGCAGTTGTTATTTCTCCTTTAAACTTCAAATCCTGTGGAATTCCAGCAATAACAGCTCCCGGAAACACACGACAATTCTTCCCGATACGTGCTCCATCAAGAATAACCGCATGTGAGAATATATGGCAATTGTCACCTATTACCACGTCCTTTTCAATCACAGCAAAAGGATCGATTGTTACATTTTCGCCAATCTTTGCTTCTGGATGAACAACCGCTAATGAAGATATATTCATAACAATGTCAAAGATTTATTTATTTTTAATTATCTGAGCCATAAAATCTGCTTCACTCACCAATTTATCACCAACAAACACATATCCTTTCATAGTCGATATGCCTCGACGAATAGGAGACAAGAGCTCTAAACGCAAAACCAACGTATCACCAGGAACTACTTTCTGACGAAACTTTACACCATCTATCTTCATAAAATAAGTAGAATAACGCTCCGGCTCTTCTACTGTGTTTAACACCAGCAGCCCTCCAGTTTGTGCCATTGCCTCAACTTGTAATACTCCGGGCATAATCGGTTCCTGTGGAAAATGTCCTTGAAAAAAAGGCTCATTGACTGAAATATTTTTTACGCCAACAATATAATTCTTACCGATTTCAATAATTTTATCAACCAAAAGGAACGGATAACGATGCGGAAGTAACTCACGAATACGATTAATATCCATAATCGGCTTTTTGTTTGGATCGTAAATAGGTGCTTGCACATCATTCAACTTTATATCTTTTCGAATGATGCGTGCTAATTTATTATTAATATTATGTCCAGGATGAGTAGCTATAATACGTCCACGTATCGGTTTGCCGGTCAAAGCGATATCCCCGATTACATCCAGTAATTTATGGCGCGCAGGCTCATTATCAAACATCAAAGTCTTATTATTGATATATCCCAATTCTTGTACATCCTTATGAGGTTGATTCATCATGTCTGCAATCTTATTCAATGACTCTTGAGACACTTTTTGATCATAAATAACAATTGCATTATCTAAATCTCCTCCTTTAATTAAATCATGTTGCAACAAAGTCTCTATTTCACGCACAAAGACAAACGTTCGCGAAGCTGCTATCTCTGTAGCAAATTCACCTATATTATTCATCGTTGCATACTGATTACTCAATACCGGAGAATCATAAGAAATCAGAACATTGACACTGAAAGTATCATCTGGTAAAATCAAGATAGATGCACCGCTTTCCTCATCCTTTACTTCCAATTTATGTTTTACAATATAATAATCCTTTGAAGCATTTTGTTCTTTTAACCCTACTTTCTGAATCTCTTCTATATAATATTGCGCACTACCATCTAATATAGGAAATTCCGGTGCGTCTACCTCAATCAAGCAATTATCCACGCCTGCCGCATAAAGAGCAGCCATGGCATGTTCGATAGTACCGACATATATATCTTTCTTTCCAACAACCGTCCCACGTTTAGTACATATGACATTCTCAGCCACTGCATCAATAACTGGTTGTTCAGGCAAATCAATACGTTTGATTTTATAACCATGATTTTCAGGGGCAGGATTAAACGTCACTTGAATGTCCAATCCGGTATGCAACCCTTTCCCTTGCAAGGTAAAACTTGCTGCCAATGTATTTTGCTTCTGCATAGGTCATTATTCTTTATTGATTAACTTCTTTAATTCTTCTATTTCGTGTTGCAATTGGTTCATAGTCCGATATATCTCAGGCAATCTGGCAAATATTGCACTTGAACGCATGAAGTCTTTTGCATGAATAGCCGGAGCGCCCAGCAATGTTGTAGCATCCTTAACATCACTGATAACACCACATTTCGCACCAAAACATACATGGTCTGCTATCTTAATATGCCCGGCTAAACCAACTTGCCCACCAAACATACAATGCTTTCCTATTTTAGTAGACCCTGCTATACCGACCTGTGCTGCCATAACCGTATTCTCCCCGACTTCTACATTATGGGCGATCTGTACTAAATTGTCCAGCTTTACACCTTTACGGATAATTGTTGCATCTATCACAGCACGGTCTATCGTCGTATTCGCCCCGATTTCTACATCATCTTCCAAAATGACATTACCCAATTGAGGGATTTTCTTATATAGATCCCCTTCCGGAGCAAAACCAAAGCCATCCGCTCCTATAACTGAACCGGCATGAAGAATGCAACAATTACCAATCATACACCCATCATATATCGTAACATGCGGATAAAGAATACAATTATCGCCAATCGTCACATTATCTCCTATGTAAGCATTCGGATATATCTGGCAATTCTTACCTATCTTTACATTCTCACCAACATACGAAAAATGACCAATATAACAATTTTCTCCCACATAAGCAGTTGAAGCTATAAAAGCAGTTGAGGCAACTCCGATTTGATACTTATGCTTATGTCGTTCTACAAGATTCAATAATATAGCCAAGGCAGTATAAGCATTTTCCACACGAATTATAGTTGTAGATAGGGGTTCTATCGGCGAAAAATCATTATTCACTAACACAATGCTAGCCTTTGTATTATAAATATGATGTTCATATTTAGGATTAGCCAAAAAAGTCAAAGTTCCGGGCTTTCCTTCTTCTATTTTTGAGAAATTACTTACCTTCACATTGGGGTTTCCCTCAATGGTTCCATTCAAAAAAGCAGCTATTTGCTGAGCAGAAAACTCCATTATCACATTATTTTTCAAATAAGACCTTTACTTTTTAAATACCCAGCCATCTCTTGTTGAACGAATTTAGCTGCTTCACCTGCGGCCATAGCATAGTTCTCACTTTTATCAGCATAAATAATGGCTCTTGAAGAATTTACCAACAAGCCGCACTGCTCATTCAGGCCATATTCAGCAACTTCTTTTAAGCTTCCTCCTTGAGCTCCGACACCGGGAACCAATAGGAAATGATAAGGAGCATACTTCCGAATATCTAAGAACATTTTCCCCTGTGTTGCACCTACAACATACATCATTTGTTCATCTGATGCCCATTCTTGTGACTTTCTCAGCACCTTTTCAAACAAACGTTCTCCATTTACATCTTCCGTTAACTGAAAATCATGAGCCCCCTTATTCGAAGTCAACACTAACAAGATAACCCACGCTTCCGGATAAATCAAGAAAGGTTTTACGCTATCTTCTCCCATGTAGGGAGCTACCGTTACGGCATCAACTTTTATATGATCGAAGAAAGAACGTGCATACATCTCAGATGTATTCCCAATATCTCCACGTTTGGCATCTGCTATAATAAATTGATCTGGATAATTTATACACAAATACTCAACCGTTTTTTCAAATGCCATTATACCTTTTACTCCCAGACTTTCATAAAAAGCCATATTCGGTTTATAAGCCACACAATAAGGAGCGGTTGCATCAATAATCGCCTTATTGAAGGTAAAAACAGGGTCATCTTCTTGTAATAAATGTTGCGGAATCTTTTTAATATCTGTATCCAGTCCGACACACAAAAAAGATTGTTTTCGTTGAATATTCTCAAATAATTGTTGTTTGTTCATATTCTTACTCCTTATTTAGAATTCTGATTCTTTCATCCTTTCGGCATTCTCGGCTACAATCAAATGATCTATGCAATCTTGAATATCCCCATCCATAAAAGCTGAAAGATTATATATAGTATAATTTATTCGATGATCAGTAATCCTACCTTGCGGATAATTATAGGTACGGATTTTAGCAGAACGATCTCCTGTAGAAACCATCGTTTTACGTCGACTTGCTATATCATCTATATATTTTTGATGCTCCTTATCATAAATAAACGAACGCAAACGCATCAATGCACGCTCCTTATTTTTAGGTTGATCGCGTGTCTCTGTACACTCTATCAATATTTCTTCACTACTTCCCGTAACAGGATTTTTCCATATATAACGTAAACGAACTCCAGATTCCACTTTATTGACATTCTGACCTCCTGCTCCTCCGGAACGGAAAGTATCCCATTTTATTTCTCCCTCATTAATCTCTACATCAAACTCATCTGCTTCAGGAAGTACTGCAACAGTAGCAGCTGAAGTGTGAACCCGTCCTTGCGTCTCCGTTGCAGGTACACGCTGCACACGATGGACACCGGACTCATACTTCAGTGTCCCATAAACTTTTTCTCCCGTTACTGTAAAAATCATCTCTTTATAACCACCGGCAGTACCTTCATTAAAACTGGAAACTGCAATTTTCCAACCCTTAGACTCACAATATTTCACATACATGCGATATAAATCTCCTGCAAAAATAGCCGCTTCATCACCACCAGTTCCTCCACGGATTTCGACAATGGCATTCTTATCATCTTCAGGATCTGCAGGAACAAGCAATAGTTTAATTTCCTCTTCCAATTGAGGAATACACGCGGAACATCGTTCTAACTCTTCACGTGCCATTTCACGCATTTCAACATCTTGCTCAGTCTCCAACAAATGCTTAGCTTCATCAAGGCCTTCCAAAGCCCTAACATACTCATTTCGAGCCTGCACGATTTTTTCCAAATCGCGATACTCTTTATTCAACCTGACAAATCGCTTCATATCGGCAATAACAGATGGATCTGTAATCAATGTACCGATTTCTTCAAAACGACTTACAAGCCCGTCCAATCTATTTAATAAACTATTGCCTGCCATTTAACTGATTAATACGTAAATCGACCGTATTCACTTTCTATAATCAATTCATTTTTTTCTGCATCTTCTACCCTACCGATAATACGGGCATCTATATTAAAACTTTTAGAAATCCCAATTACTTGTCCAGCATATTCCGGTGCTACATAAATTTCCATACGATGTCCCATGTTGAATACTTTATACATTTCACTCCAATCCGTACCACTCTGTTCTTGAATGATTCGGAAAAGAGGTGGGATTGGAAATAAATTATTCTTTGTTACGCGCTTGTTATGAACAAAATGCATCACTTTTGTCTGTGCTCCTCCTGAACAATGTACCATACCATGTATTTGCGGACGTAATTGGTCTAACATCTTTCTTATAACTGGAGCATAAGTACGCGTCGGAGATAAAACTAATTTGCCGGCATCAATACCTAATTCTGCTATCTGATCCGTTAATTTCAATCCGCCTGAATAAACCAAATCTTCCGGTACTGCAGCATCATAACTTTCCGGATACTTTTTAGCTAAATACTTAGCAAACACATCATGGCGAGCAGAAGTCAAACCGTTGCTACCTGTCCCACCATTATATTCTTTCTCATAAGTAGCTTGACCAAATGAGGCGAGACCTACAATTACGTCTCCACCTTGTATATGTTTATTATCGATTACATCTGCACGTTTCATGCGACAAGTAACCGTACTATCTACAATTATTGTACGCACCAGATCTCCGACATCCGCCGTTTCGCCTCCCGTAGCATAACAACCTACCCCCATAGAGCGCAATTCCGCCAATAATTCATTTGTCCCATTAATAATTGCAGAAATAACTTCTCCCGGAATCAATAATTTATTTCTCCCTATTGTAGATGATACCAAAATATTATCGACTGCACCTACACAGAGCAGGTCATCTATATTCATAATCAATGCGTCTTGAGCTATTCCTTTCCATACAGATATATCTCCAGTTTCTTTCCAATACATATATGCCAATGAAGACTTTGTTCCGGCACCATCGGCATGCATAATATTACAATAATCCGGATCACCACCCAAGATATCAGGGATGATTTTACAAAACGCCATTGGGAAAATGCCCTTATCAATGTTTTTTATCGCATTATGGACTTCTTCTTTCGAAGCGGATACACCGCGCAAGTTATAACGTTGCTCACTCATTTATTCTACGATTTATGGACTGCAAATATACTGTTTTTTTATCTTATTCATCTAAGTTTTAGCACCTCTCCTTCTTCTGGGATGTAATCTTTGTCTTTTTTATTCAATTTATAGAGACTTTTAACCTGAATCCCATATTTCTGAGATATACTATGCATAGATTCTCCCACTTGTGCAATATGCTCAGAATGTTCCTTATCTGCTTTCTTTTTCTTTTTTTTCAGATATATAACGTCCCCTTCCTGAAGTGGGAAATCCTTTGGAATTTCATTATATTTACTCAACTTACGAATGCTTATGCCCATGCTTTTCGAAATGTCTTTTAATGAATCACCCGCTTTAGCATGCACATACAAGAGGTTATTACTTCGATAAACAGTATGATAGACTATTGCCGATGTCTTTTGCTTCTTTGGCGAATCATATTGATATAGTTTATAATCTTCAATGACTTTAATGAGTTTATTCGCATATTTCTTATCTGTTGCATACCCACATTTCTGCAATCCTTTCGCCCATCCTTTATAATCCGTAATCTTTAAACGGAATAAGGACGCATAGCGAGAACGCAAAGCCAAAAACTTAGAGTGGTCTTCGTAGGAATCCTCCACTTTGTCATATTTGCGGAAACATTCCCCGCGCCGATCATCATCATGGTATACCTTTTTTCCTTTCCAATCATGGCATTTTATTCCGAAATGATTATTTGAACGGCGTGCCAAATTACTTTGTCCTGCACCTGACTCCAGCAAACCTTGTGCTAAAGTAATGCTGGCCGGAATCTTATATTTCTTCTGTTGTTCCATGGCCAAATCCTTATACTTCCGGATATAACGGTAATATGAGGATTGAGCAGACAAACATTCCGCCCAAGCATCATTCGTAAAGGTCAGCAAGCAAATGCAACATAACAAGAAACGAAAAACAGATTTCATAGAGCCATCAGTTAAACTCAGATTACGCTTGCAAACATACAAAAAAACCACATGTTTTCCGTATATTGCACCCGATAAAACGGATAAATATGAAAACAGTTATAAACAATATCACCTTTATCGAGGCTTCATACCCCGAATTGAATGAAACCGAACAAACTTTGTATCAAAAAGCTCTTGAGGCCTCATCGGGTGCTTACGCTTGTTATTCTCATTTTCATGTCGGTGCGGCGGTATTATTAGAAAACGGGGTAATTGTAACAGGTAATAATCAGGAAAATGCAGCTTATCCATCCGGACTATGTGCCGAACGGGTCGCCTTGTTTGCTGCCAGCGCTCATTATCCCAACATCCCAGTAATTGCTTTAGCTATTATCGCCACTCAAGAAGGATGTATCAAGAAACAGATTTCACCTTGCGGAGCGTGTTGCCAGGTCATTACCGAGATGGAACAACGTTCCAAACATCCCATCAAGATTTTGTTATGCGGGAAAAAGGTCATTCGGCTCATAAACTCTGCATTTACTTTGCTCCCATTCCAATTTACTTCTGAAGATTTGAAGTGAATATACTAAGTAAGGACTGAATTTATGCCTACATTTATTTTCTTT
>CAZOKT010000104.1:0-7915 GCA_964580505.1 uncultured Parabacteroides sp.
TGCCTATCTGCCAATAACTTTGCTACATTTTTCTGTTTATCACTTTTTATTCGTATTTTTGTATAACAAAAGAAGAGGAATCGAAGTATGAAGAATAATGATTGGAAAAGCCGTTTGGGCGTGATGTATTCCACGAATCCGGATTTTCAATACAATACTAATGAGGAACCGGAGGCAGAAACACTCCCGAAAGAGAAGCAAGCGTTGCGGATATCGTTGGATAAACGAAATCGAAATGGGAAAGTAGTAACGCTGATTAACGGATTTGTCGGTGCTCCGGACGATTTGTCTGTATTGGGGAAGTTGCTGAAGGTGAAGTGCGGTGTAGGCGGTTCGGCAAAAGATGGAGAAATCATTATTCAAGGTGATTTCCGGCAAAAGGTGCTGGATATTTTGAAGAAAGAGGGATATATAAAAGCTAGAATTATCTGATTATGCTGACCATCTATCGAGCTTCAGCCGGAGCAGGAAAAACGCATCGCTTGACGGGAGAATATTTGCTTTTACTATTCAGCCGACCCGGAGCCTATCGGCGCATTTTGGCGGTTACGTTTACCAATAAAGCTACCGACGAGATGAAGAGACGTATCGTGGAAGAATTGCATTGTTTGGCTTCGGGCGAGAAGTCGGATTATATCACCATGCTGGGTTCTTATTATTCGCTTACAGAAGAGCAAGTCCGTAAGCAGGCAAAGCAAATCCTAATAGCTATCTTACATGATTATTCGGCGTTCAACATCAGTACAATAGACCGTTTCTTTCAGCAGACGATGCGCGCCTTTACACGGGAAATAGGTCTACAAGGCGGGTATGGAATTGAGATGGACGAAGAGCTGGTATTATCCGAAGCTGTAGACCGAATGTTAAATGATTTGGATAAATCAGGAAATAAGGAATTGCTTGGTTGGTTGCTTCATTTTGCCAAAGAAAAAATAGAGGATGGCAAAGAATGGAACTTGCGGAGCGACATCAAGAAGTTGGGAGGCGAACTGTTCAAGGAGAGTTATAAGCAATTCAGCGATGCCGTATCGAAAGATATCGAAGACAAGCAATCGTTAGAAGATTATAAGGAGGCACTTTTTAGTATTATCCGTTCAGTAGAAAAAGAAGTTAAGGAATTGGGAGAAAAAGCATTGGAAGTAATGCAGGCTTTTGGTTTGAAACCTTCGGATTTCATTTCTGGGAGCCGTTCTCCGATGCTCTTTTTCCAGCGTTGTGCAGAAGGCGAAATGAAAGAGCCGACCGCGACCTTCCGCAAATTAGCCGATAATAAGGAGAAATGTTATGCAAAAAAGACTACTGAGCCGGAGATACAACAGATTATCGGTGCGGCTTTTGAGAATGGATTGAATGATTGCATCAAAGACATTATTACGCGGTTTGATAATCTGACCGCTTATCATTCAGCAAAAGAAATTATACGTTATTATTATACGTTAGGTATTTTGACTGATATTTCGCGAGAGATTGCCTCATATCGCGAAGAGAAGAATATCATGCTGATTGCCGATGCCACCGAATTACTCCATAAAGTAATCGACGGAAGCGATGCACCTTTCATCTATGAAAAAACCGGGACGCAAATCGACCACTTTATGATAGACGAGTTTCAAGATACCAGTGCGATGCAATGGAGCAATTTCCGTCCATTGATTGAAGAGAGCCTTGCGCATAACCGGTTGAATCTGATTGTGGGAGATGTGAAGCAGAGTATCTATCGTTTCCGCAATTCGGACTGGAAACTCTTGGAAGGACAAGTTCAAAAAGACTTCCCCCCAGAAGAGATTTGCGAAGAAACTCTGAAAGATAATTGGCGAAGCTGCCGGAATATCGTCGAGTTCAACAATGCTTTCTTTACCATTGCACCTGCGTTATTGCAGGATTCATATAATACAGATTTGGCGGAATCGTCGTTAGACGAGGCAGAACAGAAAACATTTGCTTCGCGTATCACCGAAGCTTATAAGGGAGCATCGCAACGCATTCCGGAACAACTTTGGGAAAAAGCGGGACATGTGCGCATTGAATTCATTCCGCAAGAAGAAATAGATTGGAAAGAAGAATCGCTAAAACGATTGCCTGAAATCTTGCAACGGTTACAGACTAACGGTTTTGCATTGAAGGATATCGCATTGTTGGTTCGTACCAATTCAGAGAGTGTAGCTGTTGCGCGTTATCTTTTGTCATATAAAGAAGCACATGCCGATGATGGCTTTTGTTATGACATTATTTCCGATGAAGCGTTGTATGTGAACAGCGCTTCATCGGTGCGGTTCTTAGTCGCTTTAATGCGGTATCTCCAACAACCAGAGCATCAAATGAATAAACAGTTGGCTTTGTTTGCGTATCGTATCTTGATTGGAGAATGGAATACACCTGATTTTTCTTCGAACGAAAAGCAAACGTTGCACCAACTTGCGACGTTGCCTATTTATGAAATGGCGGAAGGATTGTTCCGCCTCTTTGCTGCTTATATTCCGCAAACAGAGTTAGTTTTTGTACAAGCTTATTTGGATAGGGTGGCGGACTTCGTCCGAAATGAAAGTTCTGATTTGGGACAATTCCTCGAATGGTGGGACGAAAGAGGAAGCCGAAAGGCCATTGCCACGCCAGATGGACAAAATGCAATTCGCATTTTGACAGTACATAAGTCGAAAGGTTTGGGATTTCGTGCCGTGATTCTGCCTTTTGCCAACTGGGAAATTGACCACAAATCAAAAAAAACAGTCATTCTGTGGTGCCGACCGAAGCAGAGGCCGTTTAACCAGTTACATTTGGTACCCGTACACTATGGCACGGATTTAAGGAAAAGTATCTTCGCGCGGGATTATTTCAATGAGAAATTGCATGCATTTATTGATAATCTGAATACGTTGTACGTAGCTTTAACACGTGCAAAGGAAGAATTGATTGTGATGGCACCACGTCCGAAGAATGTAAATAATACCGATAATTCCAGTAAAAAGATTGGTGGTATAGCCGACCTGCTATGGTACAGCGTGCAGCATTTCCTCACCGACACAGATGCTGGAGGGTCAACAGTTTTGCCAGCAATATCCTTCAATCTGAAGGAAAATTGCTACGAGGTGGGCAATTATCGACTATGGCAGAAAAACTCCAAGCCACAGGCGGAAGAGTTGCACGTAGAACAGCTTTGCAGTATCTCGCAGGCTGGTCGACTTCATCTGCGCCTACGAGGTAAAGATTTCTTTTTCGATAATGAGCAGCGCAAGTACGGTCGATTAATGCACGAAGTATTAAGTGGCGTGCGGACGCCTGAGGATATACCATCGGCGGTGCGGACTTATCGTATGCAAGGCGTTATCATCCAAGATGAAGAAGCGCAACTCATCCAGCAACTACAAAACTATCTGCAATTGCCAGCGGTAAAACGTTGGTACGATGGTCAAGCGCACATTTTGAATGAAGTGGATATTTTATTTGAAAAAATAGATTCGAAACGTCCCGACCGAGTAATGCTTTTCGACAAAGAGGTAGTGATTTTGGATTATAAGTTTGGCGAGAAAAAGAGTCCAAATTATCAGACGCAAGTGCGCAGCTATATACATTTGGTACAACAGATGGGTTACTCACACGTTTCCGGGTTCATTTGGTATGTCACTTTGGGAGAAATAGTTCCGGTGCAATCTGTGTAAATCCTTTCGACATCATCTTACCACAGAACTACAAGATGATTTTTCAATTCGCGCTTTACTGTAAGTAGTGAAAATAACTTGAATAAAAAAGCTGCGCGGAACTCTCCCAGAAGGACTTGCGCGCATGCTTTATTATTTATTGATCAATCTATTTCTTCATCTGCTTCATATCCACCCATTTCACGAAGCGCATTCTTCAACATTACGTATTGCTGGAAAAGATGGTTTACGGGGACTTCATTCTGCGTATAATCGTGCATCGGACTCTTGAGGAAAAAGCTCAAGAAACGCTGGATGCCATATCGTCCGGCACGGGCAGCCAAGTCACTCAGCAATACCAAATCCAAGCAAAGCGGAGCAGCCAGAATGGAATCACGGCAAAGAAAGTTAATCTTGATTTGCATCGGATAACCCATCCAACCGAAAATATCAATATTATCCCAGCCCTCTTTGTTATCATTGCGAGGCGGATAATAATTAATGCATACTTTATGATAATAATCGGTATACAAATCCGGTTGTTTTTCCGGTACGAGAATAGATTCCAGCGTGGAGAGCTTGCTGACCTCCTTTGTGTGGAAATTAGCCGGTTCATCCAAAACCAAACCGTCACGGTTTCCTAAGATATTTGTAGAGAACCAACCAGATAATCCCAAGCAACGCGTGCCAATAATCGGAGCGAAACCCGATTTAACCAACGTTTGTCCGGTCTTAAAATCTTTTCCGGCAATAGGCTGTTTGGTCTTTTCCGCCATTTCCCACATAGCTGGGATATCTACGGTTGTGTTCGGAGCTCCCATGATGAAAGGAGCACCTTCAGCCAAAGCAGCATAAGCATAACACATAGAGGGAGCAACGTGTTCGCGATCATCCTCCTTCATGGCTTGTTCCAAAGCTGCCAATGAACCATGTATCTTTTCATTTACAGGTACATAAATTTCGGTGGAAGCAGCCCAAAGCACAACAATACGCGCACATTCGTTCTTCTCTTTGAAATCGCGAATGTCTTTACGCAGAGCTTCAACCATTTCCCAACGGGTAGCACTATCTTTCACATTATTACCTTCCAGACGTTTTGCATAGTTATGGTCGAACGCGGCCTTCATGGGGACAATCTTTTCCAGTTCATCTTTTACCGGATTAATGTCTTTTTCTTGTAGCACTTCGGCATTGATTGCAGATTCATAAGCATTGACAGGATAAACATCCCATGCGCCAAATACGATATCCTTCAGGTCTGCGATAGGAACTATCTCATTATAATGAAGGTACTTCTTATCCTTCCCCCGACCGACACGAATCTTATCATATTGAGTCATTGAGCCCACAGGTTTAGCCAATCCCTTGCGTACCATGAGCACGCCGGTTATGAAAGTAGTGGCAACTGCCCCTAATCCGACACACAGCACACCGAGTTTACCGGTAGCCGGTTGTACTTGTAAATTTTCCATTTCTTCAAATTATTAGTTGTGTTGCTATATTTCAAGGCCGCAAAATTAAAATTTATCCCATCATCCTAACTTCTTCTATATTGATTTTTATTGTCAGAAATGAATATACAAGTACTTTATAACAATATTTTGAATGCCTTTTCACCTCTTTAACGTGAGTTCGATATAGGAAAGCAGATTACGGCAGGAGAACGGTTCCCTGTTCATTACCCGATGGAAATGCCGATTCCGGATGCTTTCTATGGCTCTTTAGACAGCCTTTTTCTGCTTTTTATCGCATCCATTCTCTTCATAGTGCATGAACTTATAACTTCACGCACTTTGAACTTATAACTTCATACATCGTGAACTTATAACTTCATGGACTTTGAACTTCTAACTTCATACACCTTGAACTTACTAACTTCAGAGTGCGTGAACTTACCGCTTCATGCATTCGTAAAAATCTTTGCTTCACGATGAGGCATCCATACGTGTCGAGCAAAAGCACATTCTCAATCATTTTCTGTGATTTGCTCTGTATTCCACTTTTTATATTATCTTTGTCCGCGAATAAAAAGGAGAACAATGAACAATCTGAAACGATATATCTTTATTTGTATATTGGCGTGGGTCAGTATAACCGCTTACTCCCAACAGGAGGAGACCTTTAGCCATACGATAGAACAAGGACAGACGGTATATGCAATTGCCACGATGTACGGCGTAACACCAGAAGTAATATATAAATTAAATCCAGGAAGTGAAGAAGGCATCAAAGCTGGTGCAGTGCTGCTAATACCCAAAAAGGAAGCCTCTTTTACGGAAGGGGAAGTGGTGGAAACTTATACGTTCCATACAATAGAGCGTAAAGAGACACTGTATGCGGTTTCGATGAAGTACAAAGTTCCGGCGCAATATATCGTTGAAGCAAACCCGGGACTTTCAACCAAAACTTTTATCACCGGAAGGACTATTCGCATCCCTATGGATAAAAGCATAGAGCGCCTGAAAGCGACATCGGAAAAAGAGATATCCCGTGAGACAGATGAAAAAGAATTAGAATATACGGTTCAGAAGAGAGAAACCATGTACAGCCTCTGCCGCAAGTTTAATATCTCCAGTTATGAATTGATACAGCGCAACCCAAAACTGAAGCAAGGTGTGAAAGCAGGCATGGTCATCTATGTACCGATAAAGGAGGACCAGACGGTATCAGTGCAACCGGAAAGTAAGCCGACCGAGCCGGTCATTCAATCGGAAGCAGAGGTAAATGCCTTGCTATCCGCTCCCAAAAACAACAAACGCCTGAACCAACTGAAGGTTGCTCTGCTGCTTCCTTTTAATCCGAGTGGAAATACAGCTGCCTCTTCGCGCTTTGTTGAATATTACGAGGGTATGCTCCTCGCGGTAGATAGTTTGCGCAGTCAAGGTTTCTCACTGGACTTATCCGTATATGACACTGGTGAGGGAACGAAACGAATCCAAGAGATATTGACCGGCGAAACATTGCCCAATGTAGATCTGATAATCGGAGCCGTGCAGAATGACCAGATTAAACTGCTTGCAGACTTCGCCAAAACGCATGACATAAAATATGTGATTCCTTTTACTTCAAAAAATGATGATGTACTCTCGAATGCATGCGTCTTTCAGGTGAATACGCCACATTCTTATCTATATTCGAAAGCAGCCGAAAGAGGCAGGGAATTGTTTGCAAATGACAATATCATCTTTGTGAATGTCCCGGACAAAGACGAGAAGACAGAATTTATCAAGACTTTCAAAGAAGAATTACAAGACCACAACATCCCTTATAAAGAGATGGATTATAATGTGGAGTTGTTTGCTGAAGAAATAGACTCTTTTTATATGGTGGATAGCTGCCGAAATGTGGTAATCCCTACTTCTTCATCCATAGAGGCATTGCATAAAATAAAGACTCCATTGCGGATGTTGGCAGAAACACAGACCGACTATACAGTTGCTCTATTCGGTTATCCGGAATGGCAGACCTATGTGCGGGATGCGTTGGAAGATTTCTATGTGCTGGATACTTATATTTACAGTAATTTTTATGCAGATAATCTGTCGCAACCGATGCATGATTTTTATGATAAGTTTAAGACATGGTACAGTAAAGATTTGATAAACACCTACCCGAAATACGGTATTTTAGGTTTCGATACAGGTATGTTCTTCTTTGGAGCGATGAATCGGTATGGGGCAAACTTTGAGGATAAACTGGAAGATCTCCATTATCCCAGCATACAAACCGGTTTTGATTTCCGTCGAGTCAACAACTGGGGTGGTTTTATCAATACAAATATATTTATTGTGCATTACCATAAAGATTATACAGTAACACGTGAATAAGGGAGGGATAGAATGATTCGCAAGAAGTTTCTTATCATGTTGCTCTGCTGCTTGATGGTTTCAGGCATGAGTTGGGCGCAGACTGAGCCTTTTAAGCGGGAGTTCTCGGTGGGGCCTTCTTTTGGCATGACCTTTTCCAGTGTTTCTTTTTATCCGAGAGTAAACAAGAAAATGAAATTGGGCTATACGGGAGGCCTGACATTACGTTGGTTAACGGAAGAACATTTAGGCCTGCAAGCGGAGATCAGCTATACGCAGCAGGGCTGGGAAGAGAAATTCGAAGATCAACCTCAGTACAGATATAGCCGTACCATCAATTATATCGAGCTGCCTTTCTTTACGCATATTTATTTTGGCAATAACCGTTTTCGTTTTTATGTGAACGTGGGACCGAAGATAGGCTATGCCTTAAATGAAAACATAGACAGTAACTTGGGCGACGCTGAACCGAAT
>CAZOKT010000105.1:0-7899 GCA_964580505.1 uncultured Parabacteroides sp.
TTATTTACATATTTCGTGAATAATTTGGATTAACTCTCCACCAAGCTCTTCTGCTTCCTGCATCGTATGAGCTTCTGAATAGATACGGACAATCGGTTCGGTATTGCTCTTTCGAAGATGAACCCACTTATCCAGAAAGTCTATCTTTACTCCGTCTATATCCGTAATATCATAAGCTGCAAACTTTTCTTTTACTTTTGCCAAGATAGCATCGACATCTATCTCCGGAGTCAATTGTACCTTCTGCTTCGAAATAAAGTAAGACGGATATGTTGCACGGAGCTCACTCACCTTCATCTGCTTCTTAGCCAAATGAGTTAGGAATAGCGCTATTCCCACCAATGCATCACGACCGTAATGGCTTGCTGGATAAATAACGCCCCCATTGCCTTCACCTCCAATTACAGCATGAGTAGCTTTCATCTTCGTTACTACATTAACTTCTCCTACTGCAGCCGCATTGTATTTGCATCCGGCATAACGTTGCGTTACATCCCGCAAAGCACGACTTGAACTCAGATTGCTTACCGTATTACCCGGTGTACAACTTAATACATAATCGGCAACAGCTACCAGCGTATACTCCTCTACGAACATTTCACCATTCTCACAAACTATCGCCAAACGGTCTACATCTGGGTCAACCACAAAGCCCACATCTGCTTTTTCTTTTCTGATCAACTCGGAAATATCCGTCAGATTCTCAGGCAAAGGCTCCGGATTATGCGCGAAATGCCCTGTAGGTTCACAGTTCAGTTCTATGATATGCTCAACTCCTAAAGCCTTCAATAGTGCCGGGATAGCTATACCTCCTACAGAATTCACGCAATCAATTGCCACTTTAAAATGTGCTGCTTGTATGGCTTTCACATCTACCAAATCAAGTTTCAGCACTGATTCAATATGTTTCCTGATATATGTTGTATCTGTTATAACCTTACCTAAATGGTCTACGTCCGCAAAAAGGAAATCTTCTTTCTCTGCCAAAGCCAAAACCTCCTCACCTTCCGTAGCATTCAAGAACTCGCCATGCTCATTCAGAAGCTTTAAAGCATTCCATTGCTTTGGATTATGACTTGCTGTAAGAATAATACCTCCACAAGCACCTTCCATCGTAACGGCCAATTCTGTAGTTGGTGTAGTAGCCAAGTCTATATCAACTACATCAAAACCCATACCCGTCAACGTACCCAAAACGACCTGTTTTACCATTAGTCCGGAAATACGTGCATCACGCCCTACTACTATTTTGTTGGTTGTAGCCTTTGTATGTTTACGAATGAAAGTAGCATAAGCTGCTACGAACTTCACAATAGCTAAAGGATTCAAGCCTTCTTCCGGATTTCCACCGATAGTTCCGCGAATACCTGATATTGATTTAATTAGTGTCATAATATATACAATATATTAGATTAAATACAACTATATTTCATACTTCATACAATGGCTATTTTCTTTTCCTTTGGGTCATTACTTCTCGAAAATATATCTCACCCGACTGAAATAAACCGGCTCATACATTTGGAGCAGCACACTCGATGATACCTTGAAAGGTACTATCAACTTCACAACAGCACTATCTCCCACTTTAAGCAATCCGGAAGCCAATCCCTCGCTGACATACATTTCCAGTCCGCTGGTAGCACTTCCATCTTCCACAGCTGATGCCGATATCGTATTATAGTCGTAATAGGGTACGCACGACATAGTAACCGGCAAATATTTACTGGCGAATCCATTAATAGTTGTTGTATCCGACATGAAAAAACGTGCCTCGAAGCGGCAGATTACACTTTGGCGTGTCATATCGGCTATATGATTTCCATTGCCCGAATCAATGACATTCAGATAAACATCATTATCTAATTGTACGAACTCATTCTCAGCGAAGACACCGTCTTCCGGATAATTTTTCAAAACAACTATCCCTTCTTCCTCCATCAAGCTTTCAATAGCATCTCGTTCAGCATTCAATCTATCTGTGTACGAAACCGAATCACTGCATGAGATTATTACCAGCGTCGCACATAACATCAACACAATAACAGTTATCTTCTTCATTTCTTTTTATTTTGATTATTATTTCAAGAGGCAAATATAGAGGTTTATTCCGATTCTTGCACTGTATTCGGATTAAATTCTGCTAAAGCTTTCTCGAAAATTGCAATAGCTTCTTCCAACTGACCCAAAAATTCTCCTCCGGATGCGTTTTTATGTCCTCCTCCGTTGAAATAAGTTGCAGCAAACTTATTGCAGGGAAAATTTCCTACCGAACGCAATGAAATCTTGACATAGTCCTTATCTTCACGGATAAATACGCTGAACATGATTCCTTCGATGCTCAATGGCATATTTACGAACCCTTCCGAATCACCAGGACGGAAATTAAACCGTTTCAATTCCTTGTGGGATAGTGAGATAAGTGCTGTATGCTTCTCGGGATAAAGCTTCATTTTTTCATAGAGAGCATAACCTTGAAGGCGGAGACGACTTTCCGAATAGACTTGGAATACTTTGCGGTATATAGCATCTTTGTCGATTCCTTTTTTGATTAACTCTTCGATAATCGCGTAGATTTCAGGATTATTTGAATTATAAGTAAAAGCACCCGTATCCGTCATCATTCCTGTGTAGATGCATTCAGCGGCTTGTTTCGTGAGCAGATCGAACATCCCCATCCGACAGATGAACCGAAATATGAGCTCACTGGTTGAGGATATTTCTGGATATGACATCGTTACACGACAAAAGTCCGCCGGATTTAAATGGTGATCTATTAGGATGCGCCTACCTGGAGCATCCAACAACGGTCTGGCAACCTTTTCAACCCGTTTGGTTTCATTGAAGTCGAGGCAAAACAGTACGTCCGCCTCACCAATAAGCCGTTCGGCAAATTCCGGATAGCGTTCGTGAATGACTATCTCTTTTGCCCCCGGCATCCATTTGTAGAATTGCGGAAAATCGTTAGGTACAATCACGGTTACATTATCTTTGCCGTAAGCGTTGAGGAAATGGTAGAGTCCGAGCGATGAACCCAAAGCGTCACCATCTGGAGATACGTGCGTAATTATCACAAAATTATCTCCCTTTTCAACATATTTCTTTGCTTTCTGAATCTTTTCTTCAGGGATGATTTTAGTAATCATACATTTCATCTATCTATTTCGGCTGGCAAAGGTACACTTTTTCCTGCAATGTACAATTTTCCACGCATCTCTCTTTTTTTCGTTTACCTTCAGCTTTTCCCATTCCGATGACGTCAAGATCAAAATGAAACCTAAGCAGTTTCGGCTTAATTCATGGTTTGGTATGTTTAAGAACCTCCGCATCGATATAGAAAACGGTCTCTTCCGCAAGATTGCTTATATGGTCGCCTGCTCGTTCTATTTTGCGGAACACACCGGCCAGCTCCAGACATAATTTGATAGACTCAGGGTGTTCGGCCGCATAATCGGCTAAAATGTCGACGGCGTCGCGATTAAGTTGGTCGAGCAATTCATCTTTTTCAAACACCGATTTAGCCAATCCGATATTTTGCTCCGAGAGCGATTCGTGCGTTTGTGTGAACATATTGAGCACTTGTGTACTCATCTCCTGAAGGCGAAGGCGTTGGAATAGCTCTTTGTCTTCTTCGTGAAGTGGGCAACGTTGTACAAAGCGAGCAATACTATCTGCGTAATCACCGATACGTTCCAGATTATTGTTGATTTTGAGCATAGCGAGAGCAAAACGGAGGTCAATGGCCACCGGATTGTAAAGTGCAATAAAATCTTCTATATCACTATCTATTTTCAATTCGAATGCGTTCACCCGTTTTTCACGTGTCATAACCCTTTCGGCCAATTCCAAGTCGATATCCAAAACGGCATTATAGGCATTTTCCAACTGGTCGTGCACCAGCAGCCACATATCGTTTATTTCCTTCTTTATCGCATTGAGCTCATTTTCTACAAACTTAACCATAGTATAATACATTTATATATTGATTATCCAAATCTTCCTGTGATATAATTCTGCGTAGCTTCCTTTTCCGGATGAGTAAATATCTTCTTGGTCTCATCATATTCCACCATTTCTCCCATATAAAAGAAAGCGGTCTTATGACTGACACGCGCTGCTTGTTGCATACTGTGAGTAACAATGACAATCGTTGTCTGCTCGCTTAATTCACAAATCAGCTCTTCGATTTTAGCGGTAGAAATAGGATCGAGTGCTGATGCAGGTTCGTCCATCAACAAGACTGAAGGAGAAACAGCCATAGCTCGCGCAATACATAACCTCTGCTGCTGACCTCCGGATAAGGCATACGCCGATTCCTTCAATTTATCTTTCACCTCTTTCCACAACGCTGCCCTTTTCAGAGCAGTTTCAACACGCTCTGTGATATAATCTTTGTCCTTGACGCCATTAACTCTCAAGCCATAAGCGACATTTTCGAAAATACTTTTCGGGAAAGGATTAGGGCGTTGGAATACCATGCCTACGTTTTTTCGGAGCACATCAACGTCTATAGTCTTGTCATAGATATTCTGTCCATCTATTTCGATGCTCCCTTTCAAGTGAGTATTCGGAATAAGGTCATTCATACGGTTAAAGAGACGAAGGAACGTTGATTTACCACAACCTGACGGCCCGATAAAAGCCACGACATCACGTTCCGGAATCGTCAGACTTATATTCTTCAAGGCGTGGAAATCTCCATAATAGAAATCTACATTCTTTGCTTCAATCTTATTCATATCTATTCTTCTTATGAGCGAGTTTTACGAACAAAGAACCGACGGATTAGATTAGCCGCCACGTTCATGATTAACACGATTACAATCAGTACGAATGCCGTGCCATAAGCTATCGGAAGCTGTGCATCGATATCCGTTCCGCTGGTTGCCACCACATATAAGTGATAAGGCAAAGCCATACATTGATCGAAAATACTCTTCGGCAAATGAGGCAAAAAATATGCCGCACAAGTAAACAAAATCGGCGCAGTTTCACCGGAGACTCTGCCTAACGAAAGAATCAGACCTGTAATGACACGAGGCATAGCGCTTGGCAATAGTACTTTCCAGATAGTTTGCGCTTTCGTCGCTCCTAACGCCAGACTTCCTTCGCGGAAATTATCCGGTATATCTTTGAAGGCTTCTTCTGTCGTACGAATAACGATAGGTAAAGCCAATAAACCCAATGTCAGTGAACCGGCGATAATACTGTCTCCGAATTCCATATAGTTTACGAAAAACGCCATACCGAACAATCCGAATACAATAGAAGGAATTCCTGCCAAATTGTTCGTCATCATGCGAATAAAGTTCACCCATTTTCCTTTTGGCGCATACTCATTCATATAGATTCCGCTAATAACTCCTACCGGAAAAGAGAATATCGCACTCCCCAGCATCAGGCAGCAAGTACCTACAATAGCCGGCCATATACCGCCCTTCGTCATGCCATCTGCCGGAGACTCAGTAAGGAATGCCCAACTAATCGTATGGGAACCTTTAATCAAAATAAACCCCAAAATACAAAATAGTATTACGGCTATACTATAACTAAATATACGAAAGACTAAAAACACCACAGATTGAATGAGATGCTTCCGTTTATTGTATTGAATATCCATCGCTTATTTCTGAATCTTATTGCGAGCCGAAACAATCTCGACGCACATATTAATAATTAATGTAATGAAGAACAAAATCACACCTAAAAGGAACAATGCCTGATAATGCGAACCGCCCGCAGGAGCCTCTCCCAACTCGGCCGCAATCGTTGCTGGAATCGTTCGCAAAGGTTCCAAGATAGAAGAAGGAATCACGGCAGCATTACCTGTTACCATCAGCACTGCCATAGTCTCACCTATCGCGCGACCTATACCTAATACGACTCCAGAAGTAATACCTGATATAGAGAACGGCACGACTACCTTATAAATAGTTTGCCATTGGGAAGCACCGAGTGCCAAACTGGCTTCACGCATACTCTGCGGGCAACTACGCATAGCATCTTCTGCTACCGTAATAATCGTGGGTAATGCCATAATTGCAAGAACAATACTTCCAGCTAATCCGGATTCGCCTACCGGCAGGTTGAAAGTCTGTTGGAGAAGAGGGACTATCACCGCCAAGCCAAAGAAACCAAACACCACCGAAGGAATACCATTCAGTAATTCAATTATCGGCTTTAATACCTTATGTACTTTAGAATGGGCTATTTCCGACATATAAATGGAAACGGCCAAACCAAAAGGCAATGCTATCAATATAGCGAAGAGACTCACCCAAAGCGTACCGCTCACCAAAGGCAAAATACCAAAGATAGGCGACGGTGTAGCCGTAGGAAACCATTCGGCTCCCAATAATACATCTGTTATCGGAATGGTATGGTCTGGCATCATGTAAATACCCGGTTGGTTTTCTATCAACGTCTTTGGTACAAAAGCGACAATACCCGGCGTCTGATGAATGATTTCGGCTATCTTATCTCCCGCTAACTCATATTCCAGTCCCAATTCTTCTTCTGAATAATACTTCGTTAAGTCTTCCAATCGGAAAGTCTTTACCGGCAGGTCTTTGCCGTTTATCTCTTTCCAGTTGGTAATCTCCTCGTCGAACAACTGCTTTATCTGTTGCGCACTAAAACGTTCCACCTGATTTTCCTTGTTCAATGCCAAGACATAGCCGTCTTCTACAACGTTATTCTTAAACAAACCTACCGCTTCAGTAAACAGAAAACCGATAATCAACAGGATAACGACACTGGTCGTAAATCCACTAACGGTAAACACATATTTGGCGATAATATCTATGAATCGTTTCATATATATATAATTAGATTAGTCAGGAATAAAGCCTAAGTCCAATGTAATCCTCCGTCCTTCTTCCGAATCAATGTAACGGATAAAGTCTGCTACCTGTGCCTCTTTGCTATGGTCATAGTAATAATATAATGGACGCACTATCGGGTAAGTTTTATTCATCCCATTCTCTATCGATGGATAAACATAATTCTTTCCTCCGTCATACGATACCTCCACAGCCTTTACATAAGGATTCAAATAGGCTAATCCAACGTAACCAATCGCGCCCTTTGTCTGGCGAACAGACTGAATGATAGCACCAGTGGCCGGCATTGAAAGAATACTACTCATATAGTTCTTATTATCTAATACACTCTCTTTGAAGAACTCGTAGGTTCCTGACGAGGTTTCACGCGAATAGACCACAATCTTTCGGTCTTCTCCGCCTACCTCTTTCCAATTCGTTATCTTCCCGCGAAAGATACCTTCCAATTGTTCACGCGTAAGTTGCTGTACAGGGTTATCCAGATGGACTATAACAGCCAGCGCATCATAGGCAACGATCACCTCATCTGCCTCTTGTTTTACTTTCTTCAACTTCATCTTCTCGCTGAACTTAATGCGCCGCGAAGCCATCGCAATATCGGTCGTACCTTCCAATAAAGCAGAAATACCCACGCCGCTACCTCCACCCGTAACCGTTATAGAAGTCTCCGGATGCGCATTCATATAGGCTTCCGAAAGACTTTGCGTCAAAGGCAACACCGTATCACTTCCCTTGATTCGCTGACCAAAGCATTCTACTACCGAAAGGCATAGCAGCAAAGCCAGCGGATAAACTCTTTTCTTCATTTCTATGTTGTTTGTCATTGCTCTTTTTTCTGATGCGAAGATACGACATCACCCCATCATCCCCCGTTTCATTTCCATTACAATTCTATGGAATAGTTATTACTATCAGTTGTTGGGTATCAATGACACCCATATATGGGGTCATGAAGTAATCCATGCATGGGTTGCAAAACGAGTCATGCATGGGTCGCAAAACGAGTCATGCATGGGTCGCAAAAGCACCTGTTGTTTAACGAAAAGCCTATCCTTTC
>CAZOKT010000106.1:0-7862 GCA_964580505.1 uncultured Parabacteroides sp.
ATAAAAAGGCCACACATGAGGAACTTCTGAATCTGCTTCCGCATAAATGGAAGTTGCAACATCCGGAAAGTGTGTTGACAAAACAGAATGAAGAATCCGGCAATTAGTTCCTACTGCAACATATAGGTACAACAAAAATCGAGTAGCGTCTGCAACTATCAGGTTCATAGTGACAGTCGTTATTGTTACGTAAAGGTTTGGTACCTGTAGTTTACCGAAGGCTTACTCCTCTATTGTCATTATGAATCCATTTATGCTTATGTTTGAAAACAGAATCCAGATAAAAAAAGGTCGCTCGAAAAAGAACGAGCGACCTTTTGGTTGTGAAATAATTAAACTTTTATCAAAAGTTTCCAGCGTCAGCTCTATCCCACCATACACGTGTTCCGCCCACATCTCCGGAGAATTGTGTGCTCGAATTCTCTTGATTCAAGATGGCAATACCATTCTGCAATTCAGCGTTGTTCGTATTTATTTCTGTTTCGGAATAAATCAATCGGCGAACGCCTTCGTTGGTATCAATAGTACCATTGCTCTGGTTATTGACATTCGGGAACATAACCGGATAGCCAGTGCGGCGGTATTCACACCAAGCCTCAATAGAGAGCGGGAAGTTGGCAATCCATTTCTGGGTGATGATACGCTGAAGTTTCTCTTCGTTTGTCGCGCTTTCATCCCACTTCACGCAGAGTGTATTTACCGCTTCATAATTATATTGGCTGTTAACCGGGTCTATATAATCTTCCTGAATTGTTGTTCCATTAATGTATGCATCAATTGCATCTTCGCTGATGGAAGATACACCGGCAAAACTTCCCTTGTACGATAACTCATTCTGGATAGAAGTCCGGATACCGTCTTCATACCATTGCTGAGCGGTTCCACCACCCATATTCCAGCCACGCAAGAGACCCTCGGCACGGAGGAAATAACCTTCGGAAGCCTTCATGACCGGGAACGGAGTGGTATATTCGCATACCACATTAGAAACACCCCTCCATGAAGTCGGGCTTGACTCAGAAGTGAAGATACCGTTGCGGATACCTACATAACGTGTGCCTGTAGCCGTAACAGTTCCGTCCACATTTTCTATGTCTTCCGTATTCGTAGTTACATAAAGTGGCAGACGCGGATCATTGAAGCCTTCCATAATGGTGATGAGGTTTGCATTCATGCGGCAATCACCCCATTCAAACATACGGGTCAGCTCATTGCTTAAGCCCTGATTGATCAAGATGTCTTTTGTTAATACACCGGCCTGTACCGCCTCTTCTGCTTTCTCTTGTGCTAAAGTTGGATCAACCTTTACGATACGCATAGCCAAACGTAACTTGAACTGATTGGCAACCCGAATCCATAAGTCCAAATCGCCCTGACACCAACTGTCAAATTCTTGTCTGTCGGATAGTTCGGATGCAGGATTCTGGAAGTTAGTAATAGCATCATCCAACAAGTCAAAGAGATAATTGTATATATCCTCCTGAGAATCGTAATAGTATGAAGCACCATCTGTCGGGTCTTCAATCGCCGAGGTATAAGCGACAGGACCATAAGTATCGGTCAGCATCTGAATGGCGTAAGTTTGGATAACGCGCAACATTCCGGCATAATCCGTAAGACCACTTTCCTCGCATGATTCAATCAAATTGCGTGTGTTATTAAATATATGAAGATATACATTTTCGTACATGCCGCCACAGAATCCGCGGTTCAGGCTGTATGCCACATTCCCGGAACCGCCGAAGTTGTGCGGTGTCATAAAGTAACCGCTAAATAAGTCTATGCTTAGATTTGTCCAATACTGGAACAGGTTCTGTTGGGGTGCATAAACGTATGTAAATGGTTCCTGAAACTGCGCTGTAAACGGAAGGTCTTCCTGATTTACTTCATAGGGATTTGTATTGATATCTTCAAAATTACCTGTACAGCTTACGGTTGTCAAACAGGTTGACACGGTTAATGCCGTAAAGTATGTTAGAATTTTATTTAGTTTCATAGATATTCCTCAGATTTAGAAGTTAAATTTTAAATTCAAACCAAAGCTTCGGGAGGTAGGTACTGAAAACATATCAACACCCTGCCAGCCATTATTTGTACTTGCCGATACATCCGGATCCATCGGTGCATCTTTATAGAAGAAGAACAGGTTTCGTCCTATTAATGACGCGGTTAAGTTCTTTCCTGCTCCAAATAAGTTGCGGAATGTATAACCTAATGACAATTCACGCAAACGAACGTTGGTTGCATCGTAAACATACATTTCTGCAGCGAAGTCGGAGTTATAACTTGTCATACCTGCTACGGAATAGAATGTTTGCGGGTCGAAAGATGTACCGCCATAAACTACTTCACCGGCATCACGGGCTGCACCTGAACGTTCAGAAACGCCCCAACCGTCTAATGTGGCTTCAGTCATGGACAACACGTGTCCGCCAACTTTGGCATCAATCAAGAATGATAAAGAGAAATCTTTGTAATAGAATGTATTCGTCCATCCCATATTTACCTTAGCATTCATATCGCCGACATAGAGCAAATCGGAGTTATCACTACCTGCTAAAACAGGAGCACCGTCTTCGTTCTTAACCAAATTGCCGTTCTCGTCTCTCTCGAATTGGCGGACATACAAGTCTCCGAAATGACCACCTTCCGTTAAGATTATCTTGGCGTTGCTGCCGCTGAAAGAGGCTAATGTTAAGCCATCATCCAGACCTTCAACCAATTCGATAATCTTGTTATCGTTATAAGAGAAGTTGAAGTTTGTGCTCCAACTGAAATCGTCTGTAAATTGGTTATGCCAACCTAAGCTGACCTCAAATCCTTGATTTTGCACGTTACCGGCATTCACATAACGGCTGCTTAATCCACTTTCATACGGAGCAGAAACGGTGAAGTATTGGTTTTTCGTATTCGTCTTATAATAGGATACACTTACATCCAGGCGATTCTGGAAGAATGTACCATCAAAACCGACTTCCCAAGAATAAGTCTTTTCGGGTTCCAAAGTACGGAATGATGCTTCATCCGGAGGAGTGATAGCACCGCCCGCATTGTCGGTGTCAATTGTATAACGCCTGTTCGTTACATAGATGGGTACGTCATTACCTACAATAGAATAAGATGCGCGAAGTTTGAATAAATCAACGTTTCTGCCGAAATCGAAGAATCTGTCTAACAAACCAGATACACCTACTGATGGATAGAAGAACGATACGCCATCCGTGAATGCCAATGTAGAAGACCAGTCATTTCGACCGGAAACATCCAAATATAATCCTTCTTTATAACCGAATTGTGCAGTTGCAAATACTGAATTTACACGTTTATTTTCTTCCGTATAAGTAGTTTTCGTACGATAATAATTTGCAGGATAGAAAATATTCGGATAATAAGCACCCGAAGTGACAACTCCATTATCATCTACGGAGTAAATAGAGGAACCTTCGCCAATGATTTCCGTACTGGAAGCTTTTGTTTTCGTATAACTACCTCCTACCGTTACAGACAAAGAATAGGTCTCGTCCCATACTTTATTGTATTGAGCCATTATGTCGCCGTAAGTCTGTTCGCTCCATGTGTTGCTATGGTTTATTGAACCATAAAGATCTCGTTCCGCTGTGCTTGATGCATAGTCGTTGCGCCGGTATTTGTCTTCACCACGTTCATAACGTAAACGTCCTGTTACAGAGAGACCTTCCATGATGTCGTATCGTGCACTACCTCCAAATTCATAACGTTGACGGTCTTCAACAGGTTTTTGTCTGTTTAAAATCCAATACGGATTGGAGAATTGCTCTGTGGTAGTATTAGTCCAATTATGAATATTGATATTTCTTTCAGCTTCATATATCTCATAATTTTCTTTGTAATAATCCCAATCTTCGCCACGCGGAAACAGATAAGCACCTGTAATCGGGTTGTGCAAATAACCTGATGCCGGCTGGTTCTCTATATGTTGCTTATTATAACGAGCCGTTACGTCAACTTGCAATTTTTTCCATACATTAAATCCTACTTTTGCCATGAAATTATGACTTAAATACTCATTTTCCGGAATTATGCCGTTAGACGATACGTTGGCATAAGAAAAGTAAGAAGAAATGTTTTCGCTTCCTCCGGCTAATGAAATGGAGTTATTGGTCGTATATCCGGGCTGGTAGAAATTCTTTGCATAGTTCGGAGCAGAAGAAGATAAACGTTCGCCCCAGCTTAATGTACCTGAATCACTTACACCATAATTACTTTGGAATTTAGGTAAAGACATCGCTGTTTCTACGGTAGTATTGCTTGATACATTAATGGATACTTTACCGGATTGAGCTGACTTGGTAGTAATCATGATAGCACCGTTGGCTGCTACTGAGCCGTATAGTGCAGCTGCGGATGCACCTTTCAACAAGGTAATCTGAGCAATGTCGTCAGGGTTGATGGTTGACATAGCATCACCGCCATCACGTTCACCCCCGTAAGCCATAGATACTTGTGAATCGGAGACGTTCATCATCATCGGGACTCCATCCACAACAATCAAAGGTTGGTTGCTTCCGCTAATGGATTTGTTACCACGGAAGAGGATTTTTGATGAACCTCCTGCACCGCTGGAGTTTGGCGTAATCTGTAAACCGGCGCTTTTACCTTGCAGGGAGTTCAAGACATTGACATTCTTGATGTCATTTAAATCTTTGCCGCCCACGGTTTGAGCTGAATAGGTCAATGATTTTGCTTCACGCTTGATACCCATCGCTGTAACTACAACTTCATCCAGCGCCTCTGAATCGCTAACCATAGTTACATTAATAGTCCGGCGACCGTTGATGGGTTCTTCTACCGTTTTCATACTTACGTACGAGAATACCAATATACCGTTATCATCAGGGACTTCTAAAGAGTATTGGCCGTCAAAGTCCGTAACGGTACCAATCGTTGTACCTTTTAAAAGTACATTTACACCAATCAGCGGTTCATTTAAATCTCGATCAATTACCGTACCGCTAATCGTTTTCTGCGCATAAGCTGTTATGCATAGAAAAAATGTCAAAAATAGTACTAATGACTTTCTCATGAAAAATCGCTTTTTTTGAGGTTTAACTAATTGTTTCTGTTTTAAATGTGTTTGGAATGTTACTTTCAAGTAATTAGGAATCTGTTTATTCCATAGGCATTCAATTTTAGGTTCAACTTAAATATTTCTTACATCCAACCTAAGTAGTACTTTGATATAACCTAAGTGCCTCAGAGGTGCAACCTAAGTGCCTCTAAGGTTATATCAAAGTGCCTTCGAGGTTGATACAATCTTTCTGTCCTTTTACATCATTCAGGTAAAGACACCGTATTACAAGAGCTGCGCCTTTTGAAGATGATGTTGCAAATGTATAAATTTTTAATTAAAAACAGTAGTTGTAAGAAGTAAATTTACTAAACAAAACCTAAAAACACATTTTTCTTATTATATGAACAGGTTATATGGCTCGGAATTTCAAATAAAACATAACCTACCTTGCGAAAGAGCATTTCCAAGAAGCAGATATTTTTATAATACGATTTCTTATGTATGTTAAAGCACCATAATATCGACCATTTTGCTTCTTTGGTAAATACGCGAAGAGATTCCCGTGCAAATAAAAAGAATGGAGGGATAAATAGAGAAACTTCTTTCCGCTTTTCTTGTTACAGTTCATATTAAATACTGACAAAAAAGGAAAATAACAAATACTTCTGCAAAAGCTTGCGACTTTTTGGCAGAAAATCTGACAAGAAACGAGAAGCATCGCTCCTTCCCTCTTTTGGCACGCCATTTGTTGAATAAATTATGTCTGCTCAAAAGATTAGGCATAAACAAATTGAATAATAACGATAAAAAATATAAACATCATGGGAAAAATCATAGGAATAGACTTAGGAACAACCAACTCGTGTGTAGCTGTATTGGAAGGCAACGAACCGGTTGTAATCGCAAATAGTGAAGGTAAAAGAACAACCCCTTCGATTGTGGCTTTCGTTGAGGGCGGCGAGCGTAAAGTAGGTGACCCCGCTAAACGTCAAGCTATCACAAATCCGCAGAAGACGGTGTTCTCTATCAAACGTTTCATGGGTGAGACGTATGACCAAGTACAGAAAGAAATCGCCCGCGTACCGTATAAAGTAGTTCGGGGCGACAACAATACGCCGCGTGTGGACATCGACGGTCGTTTATATACGCCACAAGAAATCTCTGCAATGATTCTTCAGAAAATGAAGAAGACTGCCGAAGATTATTTAGGACAGGAAGTAACAGAAGCCGTTATTACGGTACCGGCTTACTTTAGCGATGCGCAACGTCAGGCAACAAAAGAAGCAGGAGAAATTGCAGGTCTTACGGTTCGTCGTATCGTGAATGAGCCGACGGCAGCTTCTTTGGCCTATGGTTTGGACAAGGCCAACAAGGATATGAAGATTGCCGTATTCGACTTAGGCGGTGGAACATTCGATATTTCCATCCTGGAATTGGGCGACGGAGTGTTTGAAGTAAAATCAACGAATGGCGATACGCACCTTGGTGGTGATGACTTCGACCATGTAATTATTGACTGGTTGGCTGAGGAGTTCTTAAAAGATGAAGGCGTAGATTTGCGTAAAGACCCGATGGCTTTGCAACGTTTGAAAGAAGCTGCCGAGAAAGCAAAAATCGAATTGTCAAGTACGACCACCACAGAAATCAACTTGCCGTATATCATGCCGGTAAACGGTGTGCCTAAGCACTTGGTCAAGACGTTGACACGTGCTAAATTCGAGCAACTGGCCGATAGATTGATTCAGGCTTGTATCGCTCCATGCCAGCAAGCTTTGAAGGATGCGAACTTGAGCACTTCGGATATCAACGAGGTTATCTTGGTAGGTGGTTCGACCCGTATTCCGGCTGTGCAGGCTATTGTTGAGAAGTTCTTCGGTAAAACTCCTTCAAAAGGTGTGAATCCGGACGAAGTTGTAGCCGTAGGTGCTGCTATTCAGGGGGGAGTCTTGACTGGTGAAGTAAAAGATGTCCTGCTGTTGGATGTAACTCCTTTGTCGTTGGGTATCGAAACGATGGGAGGTGTTATGACAAAACTGATTGAAGCCAACACGACGATTCCTACCAAGAAGTCTGAAGTCTTTACAACGGCGGTAGACAACCAACCTTCGGTTGAAATCCACGTATTGCAAGGCGAGCGTTCGTTAGCTAAAGATAACAAGTCAATCGGTCGTTTCCATTTGGATGGAATTCCTGCTGCCCAGCGGGGTGTGCCTCAGATTGAAGTTACATTCGATATTGATGCAAACGGTATCTTGAATGTATCAGCTAAAGATAAAGGCACAGGCAAAGTGCAAAGCATCCGCATCGAGGCTTCCAGTGGTTTGAGTGAAGACGAAGTAAAACGGATGAAAGAAGAAGCTGCGGCTAATGCAGAAGCTGATAAACGCGAAAAAGAACGTATCGACAAACTGAATCAAGCCGATAGCATGATTTTCCAGACAGAAAAGCAATTGAAAGACCTTGGCGATAAGATTCCGGCAGACAAGAAAGCTCCGATTGAAGCAGCACTGAATAAACTGAAGGAGGCTCATAAAGCACAAGATGTTTCTGGTTGTGAAGCCGCTATGAACGAACTGAACGCGGTGTTCCAGGCTGCAAGTCAGGAAATGTATAACGCTCAGAACGCACAAAGTAGTGCTAACTCGGGCAGCGCTCAGTCAGGTGGAAGCAATTCCGGAAATAGCAATAACGGTAAAGATAATGTGACGGATGTTGACTTCGAGGAAGTCAAATGATTCCAATAAGTAAAGACATACCAAATCGCAAGCAAAAGCGTGCAGCTCAACGAGTTGCACGCTTTTTGCGTTTATGG
>CAZOKT010000107.1:0-7827 GCA_964580505.1 uncultured Parabacteroides sp.
TTCACGGACTCTGAAATTTTAGGCTTGTTCCTTGCAAAAAACATCCGCCATACAATAAGGCTTTTTATTGCTATGTCACTACCTCTCGGAGAAATAATTTACATTTTATGTCGAACTCACGTTATAATAAATGGGTAAGATACAACGAAACATGACTTTTCAAGTTGGCTAATACTATCAAGAGCATTATTTGAGAAACAAACTGAAGTTGACCGACCCGTAAACCCTGCGCTGATGAAAGCTGGGTAATGCCGAGAAATCATGGGAAACCGAATGCTCCATAATGAATACCCCGCCTTCGCGCAGCAGATTTCTCGCAAGGATAAGCTCCGGAATAGACGGAAGTTCGGGCAAAGCATAAGGAGGATCAGCAAAGATAATATCAAAACTTTCGGGCTGTGCCGTTAGGACAAATCGGAAAACGTCGCCGCGAATCAGTTGCAAATCTTGTATTTTCAGCTCCTTGGCTACTTTGGCAATAAATGAAGCATGCTGATAATTCTTTTCTACAGCAGTTACTTTTGCACAACCACGCGAAAGAAGTTCAAAGGAAATGCTACCAGTTCCGGCAAAAAGATCGAGCGCGTCTTGACCGTCGAATGCTGTCAGATTGGCCAAAACATTGAAGAGATTCTCCTTCGCAAAGTCAGTGGTTGGTCGTGCACTAAACGAAGAAGGGACGTCAAATCGTCGACGTCCATACTTTCCGCTAATTATTCTCATGTCAAAGATAAAGCAATTAGATCGAGAGGCGCACGCAGGGTGTCGCTCCCCATTAAATAGACTTCAGACGGGACTTCAAGAATTTTCACCCGTTTAATATAGAGCTGTATATGCTGGCATAGTTCATTAGCTACCGAAGCATCTCCAGTGAGCCATAGCTCGTCACATACCGGATTCCAACCGTGTTGCTGCCACATATATAATACATAGAAGAGCATATCATTCAGTGAACGTGATGGATACGTATTAACGAAACAAAGGTGTCCCTGTTCATAGCACGCTACGTAGATACCTTCCATCCATACTGCCACATACACCTGCCGCATTAATTGTCTCTCACTTCGCCGCTTCCATAAACCAAGCAAAACACTCATTGAATGAACAAACCGCGGATTAGCAAATGAACGTGCGCAGAATTCATACGTTGGCTCGTCGATGGCATAGAGGAGGTTTGCTTGATCTCCATGAATTTCATCGGCTAATATCCGTTTGCCGTTCAACTCTCCACAATTGAAAGCCCATAGTGTTTCCGCTTCTTCTTCGAGATATAACGCCAGAGGTACAATGGTAAATCGGCCGAATGTCAATAGAATATTCACACGTTTATAACTATAACTCAGCCATTCATTTGCGAAAAAACACTCTTTTAGCCGCTCGATATTTGCCATGGATTCGTCCCATTTTTCCTCAACCATAAAGAAGCTTCCTCTGATAGTTGGGCAATAACCAGAAAAAGAAAGTCCATCCGGATGTAGCCGAATGGACATAATGTAATCTTTTGCTCTTTCCGATGTTATTTTAGGGATACAAGACTCCATAAATAATTTCGGCAGTTTACTCCCAATTTCCTGCGTTGTTATTGATTTCATCCAAAGAACCTACGCGCAGTCCTGGGAATTTACCTTGTTTTTCTGCTTTGTCTTTCAAGTTGAATTCTAACTGTGGATCCAAGTCATTCAAGTATTGGTCGAACGGAACTTCGCAGACGAACACTTTGATTTCATAACCGGAACCTGACCTTAGCGTAGCTGTATCCATATGAAACTCTACTTGTTGGGGAGCTCCAGGCACGTAACGGATATCATCTACATTGTAGTCTTTACCCAGCAAAGTGTCTTTAGCTAATACCCAAAGAGTATCACGTCTGAATCCTTTTAAGCCAGCTTTCTCGACTTCGTTCCAATTACCGGTTTTCTCTGCCTTTTCTATCATAGCAACAGCTTTCTTTTCGGTCATGCCTTTTTCCAGCTGTTCATCAGATAATACACCTTCCTTAAGAACGGTTGGCAACTTTTCTTCCTTTAAGAACTTAATCAAGTCATCAAAACTTCCAGCATGAGTCCTGTGTACATTCTTGTACTCGAGTTGAACTTTACGAATCTCTATCAGACGCTGGATAATTGCTGCATCACGTGCATCTTTAGTATCGTTAAATTCAATTGGACCTGTGATACTCTTGTAACACAAGTAAGCTAGCACCACAATTGCGGCTGCTAATAAAACTTTCAAAGTAACTTTCATGGTTCGTATCTATTTTTTTGATTTATTTCGTTCGGCAAATTTAAAAAGAATATTTAATATGCTATCTTTGATAGCAAGAATTATTCGAATAAAATGATAAATATTTTTTTGACAAGGCAGATCTTACGGAATTTTCCCCATATTCCGACCCAAGATCAAGAATTAGCCATCCAAAAGATAGCCGATTTCCTCGTTTCACCCGAACCGGATTCTTTACTTCTTTTGAAAGGATATGCTGGTACGGGCAAGACTTCTTTAATCGGAACGTTAGTAAAAACGTTGAAAGAATTAAAACAAAGAACGATTTTACTTGCACCAACCGGAAGAGCGGCCAAAGTATTTTCAACTTACGCCGGACAGAAAGCTTATACGATTCATAAGCGAATTTATAGACAGAGAGCTTTTTCGAATGAGCCGATAGGTTTTCTTCCTATGCCAAATCTGCACAAAGATACAATTTTTATTGTAGATGAAGCATCCATGATTACAAATGATAGCATAGATTCATACATTTTTGGTTCTGGAAGACTTTTGGATGATTTAATTCACTTTGTTTATAACGGCAACGGGTGTCGTTTGGTTATTATGGGGGATGAAGCACAGCTTCCTCCGGTGATGCAGAGAGAGAGTCCTGCATTGAATCTGGATACGTTGTGCGGATATAATTTGCAGGTAAAAGAAGTGATGCTTCATCAAGTGATACGTCAGCAGGATGATTCCGGTATTTTGTTTAACGCAACGCGCATAAGAGAGGCGCTGCATAATCAGATAGTAGATGCTTTCCCAAAGTTGCGCTTGAAAGGATTCAGGGACATTCGGAAAATAGGAGGCGAAGAGCTGATAGAAGAGATTGGTTCAGCTTATAATCGGGATGGACTGGATAGCACAATAGTCATTACTCGTTCTAATAAACGTGCTACTATATATAATAATGGTATAAGGAATCGGATTTTGTATCGCGAAGAGGAACTTTCCTCCGGAGACCGACTCATGGTTGCCCGGAACAATTATTATTGGACGACCGAAACGAAGGAGATGGATTTTATTGCCAATGGCGAGATTCTTCAGGTAATAAAAGTGAGGCGGACGTATGAAATGTATGGTTTCCGCTTTGCGAATGTCATAGTCCGTTTTCAGGATTATGATTTGGAAATGGATTTAAAGATTTTATTAGACACGCTTCAAACCGATACGCCGGCTCTGCCTAAAGAGTTAAACGACAAGTTGTTTTATGCAGTTTTGGAGGATTATTCCGATATTTCCACAAAAGCCGGAAAAATTAAGAAGATGAAAACAGATCCGCATTATAACGTCTTGCAAGTAAAATATGCCTATGCGGTTACATGCCATAAAGCACAAGGCGGACAATGGAGCTCTGTTTTTCTGGATATCGGTTACGTTACAAAAGAAATGTTGGGCAAAGAGTTTTATCGTTGGTTATATACAGCCATTACACGGGCTACGGAGCATCTATTCATAGTTAATCTGCCCGGAGAATTTGAAGAATAATTAAAAAAAAGAATTATTGTGGTATTTCAAGCGATTATTGAGTAGAATTAGATACTTTTGTGCTATTGATAGTGGATTTTGAAAGGAATGATGCATAAAGAGAACTTAGAATATCTGCTTTCCGACGTTCAGAATTTGGAAACGTTGGTAAAAGGATTGCTCCAAGAAGAGCTTCTTCCGGTGCAATCGTTGAGCAGGACTTGTAATTTGGCTTATGGTATTTTGGAAAAGCTGAAGGCGATAGAGGCCGAGCAATTGCAGCAATTGAACATTCGATTGATGGAACAACAAGAAGAGTTGAATCATCTTTCGGTATTATTGGAGCAATATCGGGCAATGGCGGAGACTTATAAAGCAAATGTCCGTTCGGCCAAACTGGAAATGGAGAAGGCTGAGCGTGCAACACAAGCGATTTCTCCGGAAGAAGTGCAAACACTTGCTTTGGAATCATCTTACGACCGTGATTCGAAAGTAAAGGATGTTGAAATGACCGCTGCTCCGGTGCGGGACAATCAGGTGCTGCCAATTGCAGAAAAGCCCAGTATGCGTTCGTTACATGATGTCTTGGAAAAGCAGAATCTGGCGGATTTCCGGAAAGCGTTTAGCGTGAATGATCATTTTCGTTTTCGACGCGAACTCTTTCAGGGGAATGAGGCTTTGATGAGTCAAGTCGTTATGGATTTAAATCGAACAACCTCTTTGCAGGAAGCATTGGATTATATCGAAAGACATTTTTCTTGGGATTTCAAAGAGGAGGCAGTGGCTGACTTCATGAAGCTCCTTGAGAAAAGATTTGTTTAATAGATACTGATGATAGATTCATAACGATAAACGTACAGATTTATAGTTTTAAATTTAATCTAAGTTGGGCATAAATAAACAAGTGTTCTATATGGCAAGACTGATAGTTGTTCCCACTCCGGTCGGAAACTTGGAGGATATGACCTTCAGGGCAGTCCGCGTACTGAAAGAGGCCGACTTGGTATTGGCAGAGGATACGCGTACAACTGGTGTTTTGCTCAAACATTTTGAGATACAAAACAAGATGCAATCGCACCATAAGTTTAATGAGCACAAAACGGTTGAGCAATTAGTGGCTCGGATTAAAGCTGGAGAGAACATCGCATTGGTCTCGGATGCCGGAACACCGGCCATATCCGATCCCGGCTTTTTATTGGTGCGCGAGTGTGTCCGTCAGGGAGTCGAAGTGGAATGCTTGCCCGGAGCAACAGCTTTTGTGCCGGCTTTG
Source organism: uncultured Parabacteroides sp. (assembly GCA_964580505.1). Taxonomy (GTDB): domain Bacteria; phylum Bacteroidota; class Bacteroidia; order Bacteroidales; family Tannerellaceae; genus Parabacteroides. The sequence goes on from CAZOKT010000107.1 coordinate 5,003, forward strand.
GTCACATCTGGCTTGCCCAACGAGAAGTTTTGCTTCGAGGGATTTCTCCCTCAGAAGAAAGGACGGCAAACTCGCCTCAATGAATTGGCTTCAGAATATCGGACAATGATATTTTACGAATCGCCTTTTCGCTTGGTGAAGACATTGACTCAGTTTGTTGAAGTTTTTGGGGCAGAACGACAAGTATCGGTCTCCCGCGAGATTTCCAAGCTGCATGAAGAGACCGTTCGGGGCACTTTGGAAGAAGTTGTTCTGCACTTTTCCCAAAATGAACCAAAAGGAGAGTTCGTCATCGTATTGGCGGGTTTAAAATCAAATAAGAAAGAGAAAAAAGTTGAAGAAGTTTAACAAACTAAAAGAGAAAGAGATGAGAAAAGTTTTAATTGTATGTGCTTGCACGGTTTTATTGACCTCTTGCGGGCAGCAATCAAGTGAAAACAAAAGATTGCAAGCTGAAAATGATTCATTGAAAGTAGAAAACATGAAAGCAGTTAGCGAACTGAATGATATGCTGGCAACTTTAGATGATATTGAAATGAGCTTCCAATCTATTCGTGAAGCCGAAAATTATCTGACGGTTCAGCAACAAGCCGGAGATGAGATGACTCCTGGAAGACGTGAGCAAATCAAGCAAAATATGAAGATAGTTTCTGAAACTTTAAAGAAGAATCGGGAACAAATTGCTGATTTGCAAAAAAAACTGGATCAGAGCAGCAATAAAAATGCGGCTCTGCAAAAGATGGTAGACCGCTTATCGAAGGAATTGGATGAAAAGACAACTCGGATCGTAGCGTTACAAGAAGATTTAGCAAAGAAGGATGTGCGCATTCAAGAGTTGGATGAAGCTGTTGCTGAGTTGAATGAAAACGTGGAAAACTTGGCAACAACCAATGCCGCACAATCCAAACGTTTAGATGCACAAGATAAAGCATTGCATACGGCTTATTATTGTTTCGGAACATCGAAGGAATTGAAAGCACAGAACATCTTGAGCAAAAAGGGTGTCTTTTCGAAAACCAAAGTACTGCAGGATGGTTTCAACAAGGATTATTTTATTACAATTGATATTCGTGAAGTTACGGAAATACCATTGTTTGCTAGCAAAGCCAAATTGCAATCCAATCATCCAGAGGGCTCTTATGAATTTGTAGAAGATGAAGATGGCAATAAGACATTAAAGATTAACAACTCGGAAACGTTCTGGAGTTTAAGCAAATATCTGGTTATCGAAGTAGGATAATGGAATACAAGAGTTTGTTTATTGACCTCGACGATACGCTTTGGGATACGTATCAAAATAATAAAGAGTGCTTGAAAGAACTTTATGCCGAATACGATATGGAACGGCATTATGCTTCTTTCGAGGCTTTTTTTGCTATTTATATGCCACATAATTTGGAACTTTGGGCAAAATATAGGAATGGTGAAGTCAGTAGGCAGACACTTATTATTGAACGCTTCCGGTATGTGTTTCGTCCGTTGGGTATTAATAAACCGGAAGAAATTCTGAAAATTAATGCCAAATTCTTGCAACGGACTACTTTGCAAACACGTTTAATTCAAGGTGCTATTGAATTGCTGGAGTATTTATATCCGAAATATCGATTGTTTATACTTTCGAACGGTTTTCGTGAAGTACAGGCCTTAAAGTTGCAAAACGCCGGTTTAGCATCTTATTTTGAGCGTTTGATTTTATCGGAAGATGCTTGTATACAAAAGCCACATAAGGGTATATTTGATTATGCGTTGAAGACAACCAACTCACGTCGTGCAGAATCGCTGATGATTGGTGATAGTTGGGATGCAGATATTGTCGGTGCTTATAATTCTCGTATAGCTCAGATTTGGTATAATCCGAAAGAAGAGCAGGCACAAGGATTTATGCCGACTTATACGGTGAAAAGGTTAGATGAAATCAAACATATTTTATAAGAAATGTATAAAGGAATTGCGTGGATAGCCGTTATATTGGGTTGTGGATGTCTGTTTAGTTGCCAAAAGCAAAAGGAATGGACATTGGTTTGGGAAGAGAACTTTGACCAGCTGGAAACGTTTGATCGAAGTGTGTGGAGCAAGATTCCGCGTGGAACTTCAGATTGGAACCGCCACATGTCTGACTTTGATTCTTGTTATGCCATGCGTGATGGGAACCTGATACTTCGTGGCATTGTGAATCATAGTTTGCCGCAGGATACGGCACCGGTGCTAACGGGTGGCGTATATAGCAAGGGTAAAAGGCTTTTTGCGAATGGACGAATCGAGATAAAAGCGCGTTTACATGGGGCAAGAGGTGCTTGGCCTGCTTTCTGGATGCTTCCTGAGAATGGCAAATGGCCGGAAGGAGGCGAGATTGACATTATGGAGCGTCTGAATAATGACTCGATAGCTTATCAAACGGTGCATTCTTATTATACGTATGTATTAGGCATCAAAGATGAGCCGAAACAGGGTAGTACAGGTGTGATTAATAGGAATGATTATAATGTGTATGCTGTTGAACTTTATCCGGATAGCCTTTCTTTCTATATTAATGATACGCATACATTTACTTATCCTCGCATAGAGACTGACCAAAAAGGACAATTCCCTTTTAAGCAATCTTATTATCTTTTGTTGGATATGCAATTAGGTGGCTCCTGGGTTGGCAAAGTCTATAAAGAGGATTTGCCGGTGGAAATGGAGATTGATTGGGTTCGTTATTATCAGAAGTAAAAACCTAAAAAACCGAGAGTTCGATATAAGGAAATAGATAAGGACATAAACCGGCATCGGCTTATGGATACTACCTCCGGACTACACAGGTTCAACCTCCGAGGCACTTAGGT
>CAZOKT010000108.1:0-7800 GCA_964580505.1 uncultured Parabacteroides sp.
TTGAAAAAGCAAGAAATAATTGGTATCTTTATAATAGAATTCAAATGGAAGATACAGGCGGATTTGTCATTTCATTTCCTTTTATAACTTTTGCCTAATTTGCCATTTCTGTCTGAAAGTTATCTTAAAACTATTTCTTAAAATATAACAGGTTCGCTTTCCTAATCGTCATTGCTGTCCAGTGCTCCTATTTCGGGAATAATACGACGGGCGTCCTCGGCACTTAGGGTATCCACATCTTTCAAGCGGCGTTGAATAGCCCGTGTGCGTACGCCTAATACGTTTTCTATTTGCCCGTTGGCGGTCTCGATGTGCTTCTTCGCTTTTTCTAACATTCCACCCATCGACTCGAATTCTTTCTTCACGGCACCTAAGATTTTCCACACTTCGCCCGAATACTTCTGAATGGCAAGCGTGCGGAATCCCATCTGTAGGCTGTTGAGGATAGCTGCCAGCGTAGTGGGGCCGGTAACGACGACGTGGTAATTCCGCTGCAAATCCTCCAATAGGGCAGAACGGCGTACGACTTCGGCATAAATTCCTTCAAAGGGAAGAAACATGATACCGAATTCGGTGGTCATCGGCGGTGCCAGATACTTCTCCGAAATGTCTTTCGCCATTCTTTTAATAGTTGTCTCTAATGCTTTGCCGGCGGTTTCTATTTGTTGCGCATCGCCCGCGTCGTACGCATCAAGCAACTGCTCATATACATCTTTGGGGAATTTTGCGTCAATCGGCAGATAAACAAAATCCCGCTCGTTATCCTTGCCCGGTAGCTTAACAGCAAATTCGACTATCGCATCCAAGCTCTTCTTTGTTTTGACATTCGCTTCGTACTGTTCCGGTGCCAGAAGCTGTTCTAACAGAAGGCTCAACTGGATTTCCCCGATGTTTCCCCGTGTCTTGACGTTGCTTAGCACACGTTTCAGTCCGCCTACGTCTTGCGCCAGCGATTGCATCTCGCCCAAGCCTTTTTGCACATTCTCAAGTTGCTCGTTAACGATGCGGAACGATTGTGTGATGCGTTCGTTGAGCGTACGCTGCAATTTTTCTTCCACCGTAACACGAATCTCCTCCAGACGTTTCTCGGTATTGGCCACTAACTGCTGCTGCTGTTCGTTCAGAGCTGCGAATTTCTCTTGTTGTAACGCATTAAAGTGGGCTATACCTCGCTCGAAAGTGCTTTGGAAATTATTCATTGATGCAATCAATTCCTCCCGATTGTCTTTGGCAATTGCACGACTCTCTTCACGGTTTAATTTGAAATCCTCCCTGAAGTTCCGTTCAATTCGTTCGAAAGCTCGCCGGAAATCCTCCCCCAACAAATTACTTTTTGCAGCAGAAGTCCGCTTAAATAATATGAATTGTATAAAGATAATTACAATTAATAAGCTAATGATAATCCATTCCATACGCTGTTTATATTTATTCAGTCGCCAAAAATACATAATCTGAAGGGAGAAATACTAATTAAAAGAAGTTAAAAGAAAAACTTTCTTCTAATATGTTTGTTCCCTATTGTGGAAAGCGTATTATATTTGTAACGTTTTGCTGTTAGTTTAATTTAAAATAAAGGATATAAACAATGGTAAAGATAATGTTTCAAGGAATAATGTCCATACAAATGAGCTGGATTACGAAGCAGCATTAGCTGCATTGAAATAATTTGATTATTGTTTTTCATTGGTTAAAGTTAAGGGTTAGTGTAAAAGGCTGTTAGATGGGAATCTCGCAGCCTTTGTTTTTTTGTTGGAATCTGCATCTTTTTTCAGAAATAATGACTTACTTTGCAGTCGTTTTTTAGGAGATGAAAAATGTTGATATTTATTAAGAATTGGACGCTCCCGTTGGCAATGTTGGCTGGTATTTTAGGCTATTTTGCCTTTGCTAATTTCTCTTTTTTAGAATCGACTAAGCCTTTTATGAATTCTTTGATTGCAGTGTTAACTCCGTTGCTGATTTTCGCTCAACTGTTATTGACTTTCTGCAAAGTGAATCCGCGGGATTTGTTGCCGGTACGCTGGCATGGTTGGTTGTTGCTGTTTCAGGTTGTGTCATGCTTGTTGATGGTAGGGCTGCTGCTTTACGGAAATATGTCAGTTATGTATAAGGAGGTTTTTGAAGCTGTAATGGTATGCCTGATTTGTCCGACGGCAACCGCAGCAGCGATTATTACCGGTAAGTTAGGAGGAAGTGTTTCGGCGTTGACTACTTATACTTTGCTGTCGAACATTTTAGCGGCGATTGCTGTTCCGTTGCTTTTTCCATTGGTCGAACCTCATGCAGACTTGTCATTTTTCACGGCCTTTTTGAAGATACTGAGCAAGGTTTTCCCTTTATTACTTTGCCCTTTTATTGCCGCTTTGTTGATTCGTCATTTCCTGCCTCATCTACACAATTGGCTATTGAATTTGCATAATATGGCTTTTTATCTTTGGGCAATAGCATTGACGATCGTAACAGCCCAGACTTTTAAATCGTTGCTTCAGAGTGATGCTTCTGTTTATATTGAAATCTGGATTGCTCTGGCGGGATTGATTACTTGCGCCATTCAATTTCTGCTGGGAAAGCGAATAGGTACGCATTATCATGATCGTATCAGTGCAGGACAGGCTTTGGGGCAGAAGAATACGGTACTTGCTATCTGGATGGCTTATACTTATTTGGATCCGCTCTCTTCTGTCGGTCCGGGTTCGTATGTCTTGTGGCAGAACATTATCAATAGTTTTCAGCTTTGGAAGAAACGAAAGAATTCTTAGCCTATTAATACATAGACAAAATCCATGTTTGATTTTATTACTTTATGCGATTACGCAGGCACATTTGCTTTTGCAATTAGTGGAATTCGGCTGGCTTCAGCTAAAAAGTTCGATTGGTTCGGAGCCTATGTGGTTGGTGTCGTTACAGCTGTCGGTGGTGGAACCATCCGTGATGTGCTTCTTAATGCCACGCCTTTCTGGATGCGACAACCGTCTTATCTGATTATATCCGGACTCGCCCTGTTGTTTGTACTTATTTTCCGGAAATATGTGATTCGGCTGAATAATACATTCTTTATTTTCGATGCGATAGGCCTCGGACTATTTGCGGTAGTCGGCATTGCGAAAGCCCTTGATTTCGGTTTCCCGTATTGGGTAGCGATTGTGATGGGTACGATTACGGGTGCATTTGGCGGTATGATGCGCGACATACTTATTAATGAAGAGCCGCTAATTTTCCGTAAGGATATCTATGCGCTGGCTTGTGTTTTCGGCGGATTGGTTTATTATGCGTGCGACCGAGCCAGCTTGCCGTTGGCTTTGATACAATCCATAGCTGCTGTTTCAGTTTTCCTCGTGCGCATCATTGCGGTGAAATATCATATCAGTCTTCCGGCGTTGAAAGGCGAGGAGTAAGTTTTCGTGTTGGAGGTTTACCATAAACAGTTTTTGTGTCGGGATAAAAATGGACAATCTTTGCCGGATGCTTGCTAAAAAAAAGAAGATTTCCGAACTTTGCACAAATAATCACAAGCTAATTGTTCATGAAGAAGATATTTTTTACCATTTTATTTATTGTTTTGTGCTTAGGCGGTTCGCTTTTACAGGCAGCCGACGAGCGCGTATGCCGTATCGGTTTTGTCTTTGAAATCAGCAAAAGTGCGAATTGGGGAAACGGAATGCCGGTCATAACGGAGGTTATCCCTTACTCTGCTGCCGAGCGAGCAGGCATTCAGCTTTATGATATTATCGAGCAGATAGATGGCATTAGTACGTTGGAACTTACGCCGGAAGAAATAAATATTTTGTTATATCCGGCAAATAAACAGAGCGTAACGTTGATGCTGCGTTCTACGTTTAATCCTCAGCGGGTTGTGATATTGCCGAGGGAGTGTAGATTGTCTAATGCTATATCTGAGTCACAATTGGCGCAGGCGTATAATATGTATAGCTTAGAAACGACGTACGAGCGTGATTTTCTCTGCCCGTTTACAATCACTACAACTAAAGACAGCGTGGATTTTTCGCTTTTCCGCACTTACGCTTTCGCAGAGGTAGACCTGGCAAACGAAGAATTGGAGCATAATATCAACCACATTATCCGTGCAGAAATGGAGAAAAAAGGTTTTACAGCAGATGCTTATAAACCGGATATGCTAATACAAACTTTCTACTATTTCGATAAAAATCCGAACTATGTGGGACAGAATCTGATAAAGTTGAAACAATCTGTGTATCGCTATGATTTTACGCAGAGCAAGATGAGGCAATTACCTTTCTTGGATATTACCGCGTCGGAGTCTGAAGCTGCTTATCTGTTGCAATTCGGGATACGTATTATCGACCAAAAGCTGGAAAAGGGACGAGTATTATGGGAATGTGAAGCGAATGAACTCTTGGAAGAAGCGTTCCATCTGGAAACGTATGCACAGCTTCATGTACCATTGATGTGTATGCAATTCCCTTATGTAAAAGACAGGAAAAACGTGCGTTTTCATGTGAAACATTGCCTATATAATTATACGGGGATTAATTATAATATAGATAAGCTGAATGTGGTTGCTTCGGTAGACTCTAATTCGCCGGCTTATGAAGCAGGCATTCGGACTAAAGACGTCATAGAAAGCATAGAAGGGCAGAGCTTGGATTATTCCATTGATGAGTTTACTTCGGCCTATCGGCAATTTGTGATGAATACGATGAAGTACCGAAATGCGGATACGCGCTTTACTGACAGCAACGGATTCAATCGTTGTATGTATTGGGATACGTTCCAGTATCCGGAGGTGAATAAGGCGATTCGGAATACAAATAACCTGACGGCATTTGCCTATTTGTATTATTATGCGCCGTACATTAATCCTACAAGCAACAATGCCATTACTTTTTATGTGAAACAAGGAAAGAAAGAGCGGAAAAAGATAATAATCCGGCCTACCATCCGGACGGGAATTGCAGTTACTATTAATAATTGACAATTATCCTGTACAAATTGTCCATTGTCCATTTCAATTAGATTATGGTTTATCCTTTGAATTTCGAACAAAAGACAGGTTTTGACAAGATACGTTTTTTATTATCCGATAAATGTTTGAGTCCGTTGGGGAAAGAGCGTGTTGATGATATGGCTTTTTCAACGGATTATAAGGAAATCTGCGACAAATTGGAGCAAGTAGACGAATTTGTCCGGATTCAGCAGGGCGGGGAGGATTTTCCCGCCAATTATTTCTTTGATGTACGCTATTCGTTGAAGCGGATTCGTCCGGAAGGAACATGGCTGGACGAACGGGAACTCTTCGATTTGAAACGTTCTTTGCAAACCATCCATGATATTTTCCGTTTCTTTCATCCGGATGAAGAGGAAGAAGTCAGATATCCTGCCTTAACGGCTCTGGCAGGGGATATCCGGGTTTTCCCGCAAGTGATTGGCAAGATAGATACGATTCTGGATAAATTCGGCAAAGTAAAGGATAATGCTTCGCCGGAACTGCAAACCATTCGTCGGGAGATGACCCTTACGATGAGTAGTATCTCGCGTAGCTTGCAAGCTATCCTGCGGAGTGCACAGCATGAAGGTGTGGTGGATAAAGACGTAGCGCCGACCATGCGCGATGGTCGATTAATGATTCCGGTAGCTCCGGCCTTTAAACGGAAGATAAAAGGAATCGTACACGACGAGTCTGCCAGCGGAAAGACGGTATTCATCGAACCGGAAGTGGTGGTAGAGGCGAACAATCGCATCCGGGAATTGGAAGGCGAGGAAAAGCGCGAGATTATCCGTATCCTCACCGGGTTTACGGACATTATCCGCCCTTTGACTCCGGATATTCTGCAATCGTATGAGTTCCTTGCGGATATAGATTTTATCCGGGCGAAAGCTTTATTTGCAGTGGAATTGGGAGGAATCCGGCCGGTGGTTGAGGACAAACCGCAAGCGGACTGGGCGCGAGCTGTCCATCCGTTACTTTATCTTTCGCTACGGAAGCAGCATAAAGAGGTTGTGCCTTTGGACATAACACTGAATGACGAAAAACGGTTGCTGATTATCTCAGGTCCGAATGCCGGAGGCAAATCGGTTTGCCTGAAAACAGTCGGGCTGTTGCAATATATGATGCAGTGTGGCTTGCCGGTTCCGATGCACGAAAGCTCGCGCATGGGTATCTTTGAACATCTCTTTATCGATATTGGCGATGAACAGAGCATAGAGAACGACCTCAGTACCTATTCTTCGCATCTGACGCACATGAAGTTTTTCGTAAAGAACTGCAATGAACGTACCGTTTTGTTGATTGACGAATTCGGCAGCGGTACGGAGCCTCAGATTGGAGGCGCTATCGCAGAGGCTTTGTTGCATCGTTTCAATCAGCGGAAAAGTTACGGCATCATCACGACACACTATCAGAATCTGAAGCATTTTGCCGAAGATACGCTGGGTGTGGTAAATGGGGCGATGCTTTATGACCGCCATCTGATGCAGCCCTTGTTCAAGCTTTCGATAGGCAATCCGGGCAGTTCTTTCGCCATCGAGATTGCCCGAAAGATTGGTTTGCCGGAAGATGTCATTGCGGATGCTTCCGAAAAGGTAGGGCAGGATTATATAAATATGGACAAATACCTGCAGGATATTGTCCGCGATAAACGCTATTGGGAGAGCAAACGGCAGAATGTCCGTCAGCAGGAGAAGCGCTTGGAGGAGATCATTGCCCGGTACGAAAAGAATCTGGAAGAGGTGAATAACCAGCGGAAAGAGATTGTCCGTGAGGCAAAGGCGGAGGCGGAGCGTATCTTGTCTGAAGCAAACGCAAAAATAGAGAATACCATCCGTGAAATCAAAGAGTCGCAAGCCGAAAAGGAGCGTACCAGACAGGCACGTCAAGAATTGCAGGAGTTTAAGGCAAACCTCAATGACGCGCAGGAGGAAGACGAGCGCATCGCCCGTAAAATGGCTAAGCTGAAAGAGCGGAAAAAGCAGAAACAAAAGAACCCCTCGCTGCCGCAATTCAACAGGGAGGTTATCGAAGTAGGGGATAATGTGCGCATCAAAGGGCAGACTACGGCAGGGACTGTCCTTTCCATCGAGGACAAAGAGGCAGTGGTCGCATTCGGCATGATTAAGAGTACGGTGAAGTCAGACCGGCTCGAAAAGGTCAGCAAAGGACAAATCAAGCGGGAAATCCAGAAAAATACGTTCATTAGCGAGCAAACTTCCGACCAGATGCACGAGAAGCGTCTCCATTTCAAGCAGGAGATAGATGTGCGCGGGATGCGAGGCGAGGAAGCCTTGCAGGCGGTTACTTATTTTATCGACGATGCCATTCAGGTAGGCGCCGGGCAGGTTCGCATTCTTCATGGGACGGGCACGGGCATTCTCCGGCAATTGATTCGCGAGTATCTGCGCACGGTTTCCGGAATCCGCACGTTCCACGACGAGCATGTCCAGTTCGGCGGGGCAGGGATTACCGTAGTAGAACTGGAATAAAACGGGAGCATATAAAAAGGTTATAACCAGATATTGAATTTTTATGCCTAAGTTCGTTCCCGTTTATGCCTAAAAATGAATGAAGATGGCTGCGGTGGTACGTGTCATTCAAGACATTGCAAAGGAGAAGGATGTGGTCGGACTAACCGTTGCCGAGCCGATGCCCCACACGGCGTTGCGCCTTCGGATGATGCTGGAAAAGTTCCCGTTGATGAAGTAGCGGGAGTGCGTGAACTTACCGTTTCAAATAGATAGCCTCTCAGACCACAGTTCGAGGGGCTATTTAGGTATATTGTGCTTGCCGTAATGTGGCATTCCTGCCGGAAATTTTTTTAATATAAC
>CAZOKT010000109.1:0-7675 GCA_964580505.1 uncultured Parabacteroides sp.
AAAAACGGACACGCCCGTTCTCTCCCCATGCCGTATGATAAAAAAAGAGAGGGAATATTTTGCGGAATCAAAAATAATTCTTTCCTTTGCACTCGCTAAAGCGGAATGACTTTGGCGGAAGGTGAGTTGGTTCCTTGGATGAGTGGCTTAGTCAGTGGTCTGCAAAACCATCTACGGCGGTTCGAATCCGCCAGGAACCTCAATCGGTACCTTGGATGAGTGGCTTAGTCAGTGGTCTGCAAAACCATCTACGGCGGTTCGAATCCGCCAGGTACCTCGAAGTAAGCGACCGGTAGGGTCGCTTTTATTTTAATCACCCCCTCTTCAAAAAACAATCCTTTCCTTATTTGTCTTGCATACTTGTTAAAAATGAACGATATTTGTAGCGGATTTTTAAGAAAACGATTCCATGCGGAAATATATAGCTATTCTTTTTTGTCTGTTATGTACTTTGCATACGTCGGCGGAAGCCTTGCGACTGAGCGACGATGCACAGGTCAGTTTATTGACAAGCGCCCCCTATGAGGGAGAAATCTTTACGGTATACGGGCATACCGCGCTCCGCGTGCAGGACAGCAGACAGCGGATAGACTATGTATTCAACTACGGCATATTCAGCTTCGAGAAGCCGAATTTTATCTATCGCTTTGCGAAAGGGGAAACCGACTATATGCTGGGAGTGATGAACTACTCGGACTATATCGTCGAATACCAGATGCGGGGCAGTACCGTGACAGAGCAGGTGCTGAATCTTCAGCCTGCGGAAAAAGCCCGGATATGGGAGGCTTTGCTGGAAAATTACAAGCCCGAGAATAGGGAATACCGGTATAATTTCTTTTTTGATAATTGCGCTACGAGGCCGGCAAAGCTAATCGAGCAAGGCGTAACAGGTACAATTGAGTATCAGTGGGAACCCGCTACAAAGACATTCCGCGACCTCATCAACCACTGCACCCGCAACCATGCGTGGCTGACCTTCGGGTGCGATTTGGCATTAGGCAGCCCCACCGACCGCCCCATCTCGCCCCACGAGATGTTTTTCCTCCCCGAATATCTGAAAGAAGGTATGGCCAGCGGAGTCATAATCGGCGAGGATGGCTCTGTGCGCCCGTTGGTATCTGAGACTCATGTCTTGCCAGCCGAGCCGGACGAGGATGTCCCGACCGAATGGTTCACCCCTCTGGTATGCGCAAACCTGCTGTTGCTTGTCGTTATCGCATTGACGATAGGGGAGTGGAGGCACAGGCGTTATTGGGCTTGGATAGATGCGATACTCTTCCTGATAGCAGGCATCAGCGGATGTGTCCTCTTCTTCCTGAGCTTTATCTCAGAGCATCCTTGTACATGGCCGAACTGGACAATTGCGTGGCTGCATCCCCTCCAATTGCTAATGGTCATATTTTGTCTCACCAAAAAGCTAAGAAAAGCAAGATATTATTATCATTTTATTAACTTTGCAGTGGCAACGCTGATGCTGATAGCCTGGCGATTTATCCCCCAACACTTTAACTTGGCATTTATACCGCTGATACTCATTCTATGGATGCGCTCGGGAAGTGTCGTGTTAAGGAGGAACATAGGGGATATGAATGATACATGAACGCATATTTGGCACAATAATTGTGGAAATATACAACTATAAAGAATGGACAAAAAAGTACGGAAAATATTATCTTCGCTGATTGCCATATTGGCAGTTACCAACTTGGAAGCTCAACAACAAGTTCCGAAGTTGGTTGTTTGCATTACCGTAGACCAGTTACGCGGAGATTATATAGAGTATTTCTATAATACATTTGGAGAACGCGGATTCAAACGTTTGCTGAACGAAGGAAAAGTCTATTCCAATATCCGATTTGAATTCTCCAATCTGGACGAGGCCAGCGCATTTGCTACTCTGTTCACCGGCTCTAATCCCTGTTTTAGCGGAATCTCCTCCAATTATAAATATGATTTTGACAAGGAGCGCGAGTTCTCTATCTTGTATGACCCAGCCTATTTGGGAAATTATACGCGAGATAACTATTCGCCGAAAGCCTTATTCAGCTCGACAATAGGCGATGAGTTGAAAATCGCGTCAAAAAGCAGAAGTGATGTATATGCCATAGCGCCTAATCCGGAAGCAGCTATTTTGTCAGCCGGACATGCCGCCAATGGCGTTTTCTGGATAGACAATACCAACGGGAAATGGGCGACTACGACTTATTATAGAAACGTGCCGTGGTATGTAGAGCGATATAATAATGGCGTGGAATCACTGTCAGCTCGTCTGAACCAGATGGTATGGACGCCCTCACTCACTATTGGGGAATTCGGGGCATTCCCTTATGTCTTAGACGAGATTCCTTTCAAATATACTTTTAGCGAGAAAGAATTGAATTGCTATCCCAAACTTAAAACGACACCATTCGTTAATAAGGAGGTGAATCGTCTGGCTATGCAATTCTTGGAATATGGCGGCTTTGGAACACGCTCTTGTCCGGATTTATTGTCTGTTACCTATTATGCAGGCAATTATCAGGGAAATATGAATAAAGAGTATTCCTTTGAGATACAGGATACTTACTACCAGTTAGATAAAGATATAGAACAATTGCTGGATGCGATTGACAAAAAGGTAGGACTATCTAAAACATTGGTCGTATTTACCGGCTCGGGATATTATAAAAGTGAAGAAGAATATACAGAAGAAATAGATTCTTATATTTCCGGAGGAGAGTTCCATCCTAAGCGATGTGTAGCTCTGTTGAATATGTACCTCATGGCATTATATGGCCAGCAAGCAAATTGGGTAAAAGGATTTTATAATAATCAGATATATCTGAACCATAAAGCTATTGAGGATGCGAAGTTGGATTTGATGGAGATTCAAAATAAGTCTGCCGCATTCTTGAGAGAATTTAGTGGTGTCCAGCATGTAACGACAGATAACAGCCTGCTATTTGGAGATTGGAATGAAGGTATGGCCAAATTCCGTGAAGGGACACACCACTTAGGGCGAGGCGATTTGATCATCGAATTGCAACCCGGATGGAAGATAAACAATGATAATCCGAACGAGAAAGTAAAAGTCATACGAAATAATGCGGTTATTACGCCTTTAATCTTTTTAGGAAGTGGCATTAAACCAGAACGGATTTATCGGGAAGTAAAAGCTACAGAAGTGGCTCCAACTGTAACGCATATCCTGAGAATCAGACCTCCGAATGCTTCTCAAAGTTTACCTCTTCAGGAATTGACAATTGGTAATGGACAATTGACACTTCCTTCCAAATAAAAATATCCATTGTTTTTATAGTAAATTAAAATAGTAACTTTTCAATTGTTTATCTATGATGGACAATTGCCAATTAAATACAAAATATGGGATTTAATGATTTTTTGACGAAGCTATTCGGTAACAAGTCGCAACGAGATTTGAAGGAAATAACTCCGTATGTGGAGAAAGTAAAGGCTGTTTATCCGTCTGTTCAGGGGCTGAGTAATGATGAATTACGTGCTAAAGTAGATGAAATTAAGCAACGTATTCAGGATTATGTCGCAACAGAACGAGCAAAAGTGGAAGAATTGCGTGCGGATATTGATAACAAAGAATTAGAAGAACGTGAAGCTATCTGGGCAGAAGTTGATAAAATTGAAAAGCAGATTACCGACAAAATGGAGGTTATACTGGAAGAAGTGCAGCCGGAGGTTTTTGCTATTGTAAAGGATACAGCTCGACGTTTTGCTGAAAATGAGGAAGTTATAGTAACCGCCAATGATTTCGACCGAGACTTGGCTACTCGTTTTGATTTTGTACGTATTGAAGATGATAAAGCGATTTATCAAAATCATTGGAAAGCGGGTGGTAATGAAATTGCGTGGGATATGGTCCACTATGATGTGCAGTTATTTGGTGGCGTTGTGTTGCATAAGGGGAAAATTGCAGAGATGGCAACCGGTGAAGGTAAAACATTGGTAGCCACCTTACCAGTGTTCTTGAACGCTTTGACACGCAATGGGGTCCATGTGGTAACAGTAAATGACTATTTGTCTAAACGTGACTCGGAGTGGATGGGTCCGTTATATATGTTCCATGGTTTGTCCGTAGATTGTATAGATAAGCATCAGCCTAATTCGGATGCACGTCGTCGTGCCTATATGGCAGATATCACATTTGGCACAAACAATGAGTTTGGTTTTGATTACTTGCGCGATAATATGGCTACGAGTCCAAAGGACTTAGTACAGCGTAAGCATAATTATGCTATTGTCGATGAGGTTGACTCTGTGTTGATAGATGATGCACGTACCCCGTTGATTATTTCCGGCCCTGTACCTCGGGGCGAGGAACAATTATTTGAAATGTTCCGTCCGAATGTAGAGGTCGTATATAATGCACAAAAAGACCTTTGTCAGAAATTGCTGATTGAAGCAAAGAAGAAAATGTCAAGCGATGACCCGAAAATAGTAGAAGAAGGTACGGTTCAATTGTATCGTGCATATAAAGGACTTCCTAAGAGTAAGGCGCTGATTAAATATCTGAGTGAACCGGGTGTGAAAGCACAGATGTTGAAGACAGAAGAGTATTTTATGTCTGAGAATATGCGTCATATGCACGAAGCAACGGACGAATTGTTCTTGGTAATAGACGAAAAGAATAATAGTGTTGAGTTGACAGATAAAGGTATTGACCTGTTGAGCCGGAACACCGACGACCCGCAGTTCTTTATTCTTCCGGATATTGCTACAGAATTATCTCAATTGGAGCATATGGAAGGTACGGATGAAGAAAAGCAGGCTAAGAAAGATGAATTGCTGGCAAACTATTCCGTAAAAAGTGAACGTGTTCATACGATTAACCAATTATTGAAAGCTTATACTTTGTTTGAAAAAGACGACGAGTATGTAGTCATGGACAATAAAGTAATGATCGTAGATGAACAGACCGGGCGTATCATGGAAGGTCGTCGTTACTCGGATGGTTTGCATCAGGCAATTGAAGCGAAAGAGCGCGTGAAAGTAGAAGCCGCTACACAGACATTTGCAACTATTACATTACAGAACTATTTCCGTATGTACCATAAGTTAGCAGGTATGACAGGTACAGCCGAAACAGAAGCTGGCGAATTCTGGGACATCTATAAATTGGATGTAGTGGTTATTCCTACCAATCGTCCGATTGCTCGTATTGATATGAACGACCGTATCTATAAAACGAAGCGTGAAAAGTATAATGCTGTTATTGAGGAAATCGTGAAGCTGACAGAAGCCGGTCGTCCGGTGTTGGTAGGTACAACCTCAGTTGAAATTTCTGAGTTACTGAGCCGTATGTTGACGTTGCGTAAGATTAAGCACAATGTATTGAACGCGAAGCTGCATCAGAAAGAGGCTGAAATCGTCGCTTTAGCAGGTCAGACCAGTACGGTTACGATTGCTACAAATATGGCAGGGCGAGGTACTGATATTAAGCTTTCTACGGAAGTGAAGGCTGCCGGCGGTTTGGCCATTATTGGTACAGAGCGTCATGAAAGCCGTCGTGTAGATCGTCAGCTGCGTGGTCGTGCCGGTCGTCAAGGAGACCCGGGTTCTTCTGTATTCTTTGTTTCGTTGGAAGATGATTTGATGCGTTTGTTTGCTTCTGAAAAGATTGCTAATTTGATGGATAAATTAGGCTTCAAAGAGGGAGAAGTATTGGAGCATTCCATGTTAAGTAAGTCAGTAGAACGTGCGCAAAAGAAAGTAGAAGAGAATAACTTTGGTATTCGTAAGCGTTTGTTGGAGTATGATGATGTCATGAACTCGCAACGTAATGTGGTATATACGCGTCGCCGTCATGCTTTGATGGGTGAACGAATTGGCTTGGATGTATTGAATACGATTTATGATACGGCTACGGCTATTGGTGAACAGTATGCTGACAGTATGGATTACGAAGGTTTGAAACTAGAACTGTTTAAAACCTTTGCCATAGAAACACCGCTTAAGGAAGAGGAATTTAAAGCATCAAAAGCTGCTAAGTTAGGCGAGATTCTGTTTGAAGCTGCGCTGAATAATTATAAGCAGCGTATGGAACGTATGGCACAGGTGGCTTGGCCGGTAATTAAACAGGTATATGAAAATCAAGGCGCAAAGTATGAGAATATTATGATTCCCATTACAGATGGAAAACGTATGTACAATGTGTCTTGCAATCTGAAAGAGGTATATAATACAGAGAGTAAGGCAATTGTTAAGGCTTTCCAGAAAACGGTTGTATTGCATACGATTGATGATGCTTGGAAAGAACACTTACGCGAAATGGATGAGCTTCGCCACTCTGTACAGAATGCCAGCTACGAACATAAAGACCCGCTTTTGATTTACAAACTGGAATCGTACAATTTGTTTAAAGATATGGTCGATACGATGAATCGCAAGACGGTTGCTATCTTAATGCGTGGACAAATTCCGGTTCGTGAAGTTACTGAAGAGGAACGTCAACAGATGGAAGCTCGTCGTGCAGCTATGCAAGCTCGTGCAGTAGCACAACAAGCAGCAGCTATTCAGGCAGCAGCAGAGGCGCGTCAGCGGATTCAGATTGAAAAGGCAAGAGAAGAAGAACGCGAAGATATAAGTAAGTACCGTACCGAAAAGCCGGGTGTAAATCAAGGTACAAGTGCTCCGCAGATGCCGATTCGGGCAGAAAAGCGTGTAGGTCGTAATGCCCCTTGTCCTTGTGGCAGTGGCAAAAAGTATAAGAATTGCCACGGTCAAGGTTTATAAAGATCCTTTTCAAAAATATAATAATTCTTTTTGAGTACCTGTACTTCCGTTGTCTGCTGAAGTATCAGGTACTTTTTTTAAGAAAAGAGAAGATATGCGGAAGATTGTAATTGCTATTGATTCATTTAAAGGCTGCCTCTCGTCGGCCGAACTGGCTGAGGCTGCAGCTTCTGGTGTGAAGGATGTTTTTCCGGAAACGGAGACATGCAAACTTCCGATTGCTGATGGAGGAGAGGGGTACGGTTGAAGTATTGACTGCGGCCTTGAATGGAAAGATGATGGAATGTGTAGTTTGCGGACCGTTGCGTAATCCGGTACAGGCAACTTATGGCTGGATAGAAAAACAACGATTGGCCGTCATAGAGATGGCAGCGGCAAGTGGATTGGCTTTGATTCCTTATGCAGAGGGAAACGTATTGCGTACAATGTCGTATGGGATTGGGCAATTGATAGCCGATGCCTTACACCGTGGTTGTCGTCGGGTTTTATTGGCTATCGGTGGAAGTGCAACTAACGATGCAGGTGTAGGAATGTTGCAAGCCTTAGGTTATCGATTCTTGAACGAGACAGGAGAAGAGATGGCTGATGGTGGTGCTCATTTGGGTGAGATTGCCGTAGTGGACACATCTTCTGTCTTACCGGAAGTGAAAGCCTGTCGTTTTGAAGTAGCAACAGATGTCCGTAATCCTTTTTATGGAGATAAGGTGCAGCTCGTATCTTTGCTCCACAGAAGGGGGCTACGCCACAGCAAGTAGAATTGTTGGATAAAGGGATGTCTTGTTTTGCAGCTTGGATACATCGCTATTATTCGATTGATTTACAGCAATTAGTCGGTTCGGGTGCAGCTGGTGGGTTAGGTGGCGGTTGTGCGGTGTTCTTGCATGCCCGACTCTGTTCGGGTATTGAGTTGGTTAAAGATATTTTGCATTTT
>CAZOKT010000110.1:0-7577 GCA_964580505.1 uncultured Parabacteroides sp.
GTTGATTTTTGCATATATTTCTACCCGAAAAAAAGGAAAACGATTTTCGCAGACAGGAATATTGGACGTTTCTAAAAGAAATCATTATCTTTGCGGGTAAAAAACTTTCAGCTATTAAATAATAAATATATGGCAGTGTACTTAAATGATGTATCAAGAACTTTCGGCGAATATTTGCTTATTCCGGGTTTGACGACGAAAGAATGTACGCCTCAGAACGTATCGCTTAAAACACCTTTGGTAAAATTCAAGTCCGGTGAACAATCCCGTATTCAATTGAATATCCCTTTGGTTTCGGCTATCATGCAATCGGTATCCGGTCCGGAGTTAGCCATAGAGTTGGCTCGTAACGGCGGATTATCTTTCATTTTCGGCTCGCAACCCATAGCAAGTCAGGCCGAGATGGTTCGGAAGGTAAAGAAATTTAAAGCTGGATTTGTAATCAGTGATTCCAATCTGACGCCTGAGCATACATTGAAGGATGTGGTTGCATTGGTGAAACGTACAGGACATTCTACCATCGGTATTACGGAAGACGGCACACCTAACGGAAAGCTCTTAGGTATGGTAACGAGCCGTGACTATCGCATAGAAAAAGATGATATGGATACTACGGTTGAAGCGTTTATGACGCCGTTTTCCAAACTGATTGTAGGTGAGGCCGGCATTACGCTTTCTGAAGCGAACCAAATCATTTGGGAACATAAATTAAACACATTGCCGATTATCGATAAAGAACAGAATCTTCAATACTTCGTGTTCCGCAAGGATTATGATAGCCATCGGAAAAACCCCTATGAACTTTCAGGAAAGGATAAAACCTTGCTGGTCGGGGCGGGAATCAATACGCGCGATTTCAAAGAACGTGTCCCAGCCTTGGTGGAAGCTGGTGTAGACGTGGTTTGCATCGATTCTTCAGATGGCTACTCAGAATGGCAATATGATACGTTGCAATGGATTAAGGAAACGTATGGTGATAAATTGCTGGTCGGAGCCGGAAATGTCGTAGATCAAGATGGTTTTAACTATTTAGTAGAAGCGGGTGCGGACTTCGTAAAGGTAGGAATCGGTGGCGGTTCGATTTGCATCACGCGTGAGCAGAAGGGTATCGGACGAGGACAAGCTACAGCACTCATCGACGTGGCAAAGGCTCGCGACGATTATTTCAAACGTACAGGCGAGTATGTTCCTATCTGTAGCGATGGTGGTCTTGTCCATGATTATCACATGGTACTGGCTTTGGCAATGGGTGCGGATTTTTTAATGATGGGGCGTTATTTTGCTCGTTTCGACGAATCCCCGACTAAGAAACTAAAAATCGGAAATAACTTCGTGAAAGAGTATTGGGGTGAGGGCTCAAACCGTGCGAAGAATTGGCAGCGTTACGACATGGGAGGCAGCGAAGCTTTGAAGTTCGAAGAGGGCGTGGATAGCTATGTCCCTTATGCCGGAAAGATGAAAGATAACTTGGCGGTTACTTTAGGAAAAATCAAGTCAACAATGTGCAGTTGCGGTGCCGTTACCATCGAGCAGCTTCAGAAAACCGCTAAGGTTACACTGGTATCTTCTACGTCAATCGTTGAAGGTGGAGCACATGATGTAATCTTGAAAGAGCAGAACTAATTTATATTTTGCATATATGAAAGGCCGGAAGAAATTCTTATTCAGAAGTTTCTTTCCGGCTTGTTTTTAGGATGAAGCAACAAGAAGAAAAGGAAAATCTTCATGTCCTGCGTCTATAGAACACCTTCGCCAAATGACAGAGAAAATATACGATTACTTTGAGAAGAATATACGTCAACAGACATTTATGCTTGGCGTGCTGAAGCGTAGAATCCATACTGTCGGGACGATTCGGTTGCTTGTGGTATTGGCATGTGCAGCAACGTTCTATTTCTGTGCGTTTCCCACATGGATAGTCCGCATTGTCATTTTCGTGCTGTTTGCTGTGCCGTTTGTCATGCTTATACTGTATCATAACCGTCTGTTTGTAAGGCGTACCGATTGTGAAGTCTTAATGGCGTATAACCGTGAGGAGCTGCAGGCAATGAATTATGACTGTTCTGCATTCGATGGAGCACCTGAAATGCATTCGATGGAGCATGCTTTCGCGCAGGATCTTGACCTTTTCGGTTCGCATTCCCTTTTTCAGTCAATGAACCGTACTGTAACGTTTTTGGGAAAGAAGCGGTTGGCAGCTTGGCTGAAAAATCCGTTGACGGAGAAACAGACTATTTTGCAACGTCAGGAGGCGGTGCGAGAGCTTGCCGGGCAGCCTGACTACTTCCAAAGGTTTTATCTGCAGGGGAAAAGGAAGCAGGGGCGGAACGACGATGTACGTAACCTCGAACGGTTGCGCGATGATGCAAAGTTCTTCTCGGAGAATCGAATTTGGCGGATATTGGTTTGGATAGTGCCAGCGCTGTGGGGGGTGTTGATTATGGGAAATGTATTGGGCGTAGTGGCAGAAAGATGGTTAGGCATTTATTTGGTGATTGTGTTGATGGTGGCATATTGGCGCGTGAAGGATGTGCAACGGCTTTATGCGTCAGTTGATAAAATAGAACATATTCTCGAGAGTTATTCCGACCTAATGCGCGAGATAGAAGTGCGCGATTTCCGGTCGGAGTTACTTCTTGGCATTCGGTATCAGTTTCTCCGTAATAACCGGAAAGCCTCCGATTCGTTGAAGAACCTTTCGAGGCATATCGGGGCACTGAATCAACGTTTTAGTCTGGCGGGCGTGATTTTTAATCTGCTTTTCTTGTGGGATACGCGACAAGCGATAGCGTTGGAACACTGGAAAACGCAGCATCATGACGACATGGTGAACTGGCTGGATGCATTGGCGGACTTTGACGCGATTTCGTCGCTGGGTAATTATGCTTTCACACATCCCGATTTTGTCTATCCAGAGATTACAGAACACTATTTCCGACTACAAGGCGAGGATTTGGGGCATCCGTTGCTGAGTCGTAAGGTGTGCGTGAAGAATCCGATTGATATTCCGGAAAATCCGTGGTTTCTAATCATTACTGGAGCGAACATGGCAGGAAAAAGCACCTATCTCAGGACAGTAGGCGTAAATTATCTGTTTGCATGCATCGGACTTCCTGTTTGTGCGAGTCGGCTAACGATTTATCCTGCTCGGCTGGTTACAAGCCTTCGCACGTCCGATTCTTTGGCTGGCGAGTCCTATTTTTTTGCGGAGCTCAAGCGACTTAAAATGATTATTGACCGACTGAAAAGAGGTGAAAAGCTATTTATCATTTTGGATGAGATTCTGAAAGGAACAAATTCTGTCGATAAACAGAAAGGTTCAATCGCGCTTATCCAGCAACTGATTGCCTACGATGCTTGCGGAATTATTGCCACGCATGATTTGGCACTGGGTAGCTTGGCATCGCATCAAATCAAAAATTATCGTTTTGAAGCGACTATTCAGGATGAAGAATTGTCATTTTCCTACAAAATGCAAGAAGGTATTGCCCAAAATATGAATGCGTGTTTTCTGATGAAGAAGATGGGAATTACGGTGTGAAAGTGAATGCAAAAAAGAGGAGAAGGCTAAATTCTTTCTAAAACTTTCTCGATTAATTCGCTGATGGCATCTTTGTATTCGGTGTTTGCCTTTTCGACTACACGGTTGGCTATGATACAGCAAACGGTCATTGCGCGATGTCCCATCAACGCAGCCAATCCTGCCAGCGAGGAACTCTCCATCTCGAAATTGGTAATCTGATAGCCTTTCCAACAGAACTCTTCTATTTTGTGGTTTAAATTCGGGTCGGAGAGCGGTAAACGGAGTTTGCGTCCTTGCGGACCGTAAAAACCATTTGTCGCAATCGTTACGCCGTGAATAATATCGTTTTGTGCAATTTGAGCGACTAAAGTGGGGTCTGCAGTAACAATGTAAGGCAGAATACGCGGTATTTGCCACTCTAATTGGCGTAGAAGCTCCTGCTCGAAAGCTATGTCACGTACTTTTTCATTTTTATCGTAGAAATAGAGTACGCCATCGAAGCCGATAGATTTCACAGCCGCTACATAGCTTCCTATGGGGATAAAAGGCTGCAGACCGCCGCTTGTCCCGATACGTACCAAAGTCAACTGACGAAACTCGTCTTTAATTTCACGAGTGTGGAAGTCGATGTTAGCCAAAGCATCCAATTCAGTTATTACGATGTCAATATTATCTGTCCCGATTCCATGCGAAACGACGGAGATTCGTTTTCCTTTATACGTTCCTGTAATCGTGTGAAATTCTCGATTAGAAATCTCAAACTCCCGCATATCGAAATAGGAAGCCACCATCGTAACCCTCGAGGGGTCTCCCACCAGAATCACGCGGTCGGCCAATTGTTCTGGCTTTAAATGCAGATGGAATACACTTCCGTCAGCATTGATTATCAATTCAGATGCAGGAATAACATTCATGGCTGATTATTTGTTTGGTTTCGTCGTAGAAGGAGATGAGGCCGTAGGTTTGGCAATGGCCTCACGCATCGTTGTGTCCGCTTCTATATTCTTCATCCGATAATAATCCATTACACCCAAGTTTCCCGAACGGAACGCATCAGCCATCGCTTTAGGAACTTCGGCTTCGGCCTCGATTACTTTCGCACGTGCTTCTTGCGCTTTCGCTTTCATTTCCTGTTCTAATGCGACAGCCATAGCGCGGCGCTCTTCTGCCTTTGCTTGCGCAATGTTCTTATCCGCCTGTGCTTGGTCCATTAACAGGTAAGCACCAATATTCTTACCTATATCAATATCTGCAATATCAATAGAAAGAATCTCGAAAGCTGTTCCAGCATCCAATCCTTTGCGAAGCACTAATTTAGAGATAGAATCTGGATTTTCCAATACAGATTTATGTGATTCGGAAGAACCGATAGAAGAAACGATTCCTTCACCTACACGTGCCAATACGGTCTCTTCACCAGCACCACCAACTAACTGTTTGATGTTTGCGCGAACCGTTACGCGAGCTTTGGCAATTAACTGGATGCCATCTTTGGCTACAGCTGTTACCGGAGGTGTATTGATTACTTTCGGATTAACCGACATTTGTACTGCTTCGAATACATCACGTCCTGCCAAGTCTATCGCAGTAGCCATTTGGAAAGTAAGCTCAATATTCGCTTTTGAAGCAGAAACTAAGGCATGTACAACCTTTTCGACATGTCCACCGGCTAAATAATGCGCTTCTAGTTCGTCACGTGTCAATGATTTCAAACCTGCTTTGTGGGCTTCAATCATAGCTTGGGTAATGATATAAGGGGGAACTTTTCGGATACGCATCAAGAAAAGTTGAAGCAACGAAATATTCACTCCTGAAACTTTTGCCGAAATCCATAGTAGAAACGGCACATAATAAAAGAAAATAGCAAGCAACAAGATGATTGCGCCTACAACAATGAATGGAAATGTTGAAAAAGCAGTGTCCATCATAGCATACAATTAATTATCTGTTAGTAATTCAAAATTCTTGTTTAGACTGAACAATTACGTTATATCCTTCCACGCGGACTACAACAATCGGTGTGTTTTCATCTATAAATCCGGTTTCTGATTTTGCTTCTACACTTATATCTCCGAATCTTGCTTTTCCTATCGGAGCTAAACGAGACATGGATACGCCTTCATCACCTGCTTTTATGCCTAACTCTCGGCTGGATTGTAGGCGGGAATCTACATCGGTATGCAGAGCAATTTTGTTTAAAGAGCGTGAACGCATAAACCAAACAAGCCCGGCAATGAAAAGAACTAAAGATATAAATAATGTCAAATTTCCTATGGTTGTACTTAAACTATAGGCGTAATATAGTCCACCACCGGCGAACAAGATTCCACCTATTCCGGCTAAAGTGATTCCCGGAAAAAGGAATATTTCTGCCAATCCTAAAAGAATAGCCACCAGCATAAGGATGACGAGAATGATTAATTCGGAAACCATGACGCTTTTATCGTTTTAAATATCTCACTTCGGCATTACGTGCCTGTTTTTCTAATTCAACAACTTGCGGTAACAGATTGTTTAATTTCTCTTCGGAATTTAGAATGTTTTCTCCGATTTGCTCTTTTCGTTTCGTATTGGATGCATTCATATAGTCTATCCGCATAGTCGATAAGTCCTTTTCTAAAGCCGTAATTTCTTTTTTCAGAGCAACGACTTTCCGGTAAGTTGACTTTGCTTCAGAAGATTTTATATCGTCCCATGTGTAGTAAACTTTATCGTCTTGTACAACGAACTCGAAGTCCTTTTCAATCATAGGTTTGCCATACGGAATGTCTTGGTGAGCCAATTGAATGAGTTCGGCATAGTTATTTCTCTCTGCCCACGAATCTTTGATTGCGTGGATTGCTGCTCGCGAACGTTTTACTTCGATGTCGTCTGCTTCTACCCGACTATGTTCTTTATTCGGAATGAAAAGATACACGCACACTTGCCCTTCCGGCTGAAAACGGTCGGAAACGAACCAGCCTAAATCTTTCACTTCGTCATAGACTATCATGTAATCATTATATGGCGAATTAAAAGGCATACCTAATTGTTCCGGAGTCAAGTAAGTATCCGAGTTAGTGTTATAACGAGTAACAAATAGGTCATATCCGCCTAACGAGCCATTCCGTTGGGAAGCAAAATAGATTGTTATGCCATCTGGCATGACGAAAGGATAATTATTGTTACATGGCGTATCACTATTTATTGCCAATAGTTTCTCATCTGCCCATTTGTCTATCAAGCGCGATTTGTTGAATAGTTCATATTGTCCCTCTTCTACAGGTTTTGCGTAATAGATTTTATCTCCTTTCTGGTTCATAAATACCGAAGATTGGACATTCGGCTCTTGAAAAAAATCGACATAAGTAGAAAATGTACCCATCTCTTCACTTAATGTGTAAACTGATAGAAAGTCTTGTTTATCAACTACAATACTATCAATAATTTGCACGTTTTCTACACGCTCCATCATGCGTAATGCATTTTTTATCAAATCCAAACGCAATTCGGCCTCTTCTGTGTCTCGCTTTTTCTGAATCAGGAACTTGATATACTGTTCATACATCTCTATAGCTTTTTCGAAATGATATTGCCTGTAATGCAATTCACCCATATAGCGAAAAGCTTCAATCTGTCTTCGTTTTACAGCAAACGAGAGGTATTTATCGGCCTGTTCCATATCGCCCGTTTCAAAACAACATACGCCATACCATAAATTATAAGACGAATTATTAGGAGATTGTTTTACGAATTTCTCGAATATAGGTTTCGCTTCATCGTATTTCCTTTCGTTATATAATTCCTTAGCTTCATTCAAAGTTTGCGCTTGTAATTGGCTACAAAGCAGAATAATGCCTAATAAATAAAATATTTTTATCACAAACGGTTTCATTTATTTTGTTTCTATTAATTCTGCTTCAAAGTTAGAAATAAAATTGAAGCGAAACGAGAAAGCAATGGATATTTATTCCATTTAATGTTAAAAAGCAGTCACTTTTCCAGTCGAGAAGCTGCTTGATGAAGTAAGGATGCACGATGTACTAAGTTCAGAGTGCGTGAACTTCTAACTTCA
>CAZOKT010000111.1:0-7527 GCA_964580505.1 uncultured Parabacteroides sp.
CATTGCTCTGTCGAAATTGTAGACAACCTATCAGACGGTCATAGCGCGCACCCCTCGGACAATAATATATATATATGGTATATTCATTCTCTGTTTCATGGAAATCTCCTTCTATGCCTGAGGTATAACCTACCGATTCTCCATTCGGGACATATAGGTATTGATAATTGTAATTGCCCTGTTTCATCAATATAGCCTTCTCATATTGCCGCGTGTTGTGATTATATATCATTTCACTTTCGGCATTAAAGAGATTTTGCACGAAGTCACCGTTCAGGTAAACCTTCCCTTGTTCGGCCTCAGGCATGGCAAGAGTGAAATGCACGATGTAATAATCCGCCTCCGTATCCGGGTCATTACACTGGCGGCATGCCGGATAGAACCGTCCGTTCTGGTCTTGATCGTAGCTATACGTCTGCTGAGCAGTAGGCTCATCCACCATCACATCCAAATGATAATAAGGATTATAATAAGCAATTCGTTCGACGTGCATGCCATTATAACGGTGCGTCAGGAATTCCATTCGGCGATACTCATTTCCGGCGGGGAATATCAGCGAGTGGTTATTCTCATAAACGATACGGTCGCCAAGGATAATCGTAGGATTCATTTCCGTTATGGCATTGTCCATTCGGTTATTTTGCATAACGCGAATCTTCAAATCGGTTTGCGGGTTGGTAATCTGGAAATTTTTCTTCACCACAGAAAAGTTCACCTGCTGATGAGTACGATAAGTATCTATCAGCGTATTGCCCGTTACTTCTGCCACAATGTCCACCTGAGACTCTACTACCGAAAAACAAGCAGTGAGGATAGTTTCGTCTGGAGCATCCTCGCGATACACACGCACTGCATAATTACCCGATACTTTGAGCTGAATATCATCGTTCGGAAGGTATAGGCGATAGTTTATGTACTGCACCGTCGTATTAAACGAAGAAGAAAAATCATCGATCGTCAAGCCCTGAAAACCTTGCATATACTCCAGCAAAGCGAGCGACGAAGGCTGCCAATTCGCATCGCAATGGATGACACTGTATGCATACCTCTCGTAGTTCGGTGTCATGTCATCAAAGATAATTTCTATCTGCTCATCGCTCCCTAAGGAGATAACCGGCACCGTGTATATCTCATCCGGTTGCTTCACCTGTAATGTCTTAATTCGTTTCGGCTTGAATATCTCCGTTCGGAACACTTGTGCACCCATACTTTGCAGGCAAAAACAAGCAACCAGCAACCAACCTATCTTCTTCATATTATTTCCCTTTTTGAAATAATTCTGAAAGCAAATGTACAAACTAAACCTATACGAAAGGGATTTTTTACATTGAAATATTATCTCCACAAAACTTCTGACACTCACACGCATCTAAAATAAGGGCTTGACCGACTGGCCAAGCCCTTGTTTATTTTAACCCCTTAATTAAAATACTTATCTTAACGTGAGTTCGATATAAAGGAATAAATAAGGACATGAACCGGAATCGGCTTGTCGATACTACCTCCGGACTACACAGGTTCAACCTCTAAGGCACTTAGGTTACACCTCTGAGGCACTCTGGTTGTACCTTTGAGGCACTTAGGTCAGACGAGCGCGCTCTGGTTATTCGAACTCACGTTGTCTTATTTCATTTCAATACGAACCATCAAATGATCTTTCGGTATCTGTTCACCTACCTGGACATTCACCTTCGTAATCACACCGGATACCGGAGCGACCACACGATTAAGCATCTTCATAGCCTGATGAATCAACAGAAGCTGACCAGCTTCAACCATATCGCCTTCTTTCGCCTCTAATTCTACTATTGTTCCTGGCAAATGCGAAATAACATCCCCTATATAAGGCTTATGCCACACAGGGCGATTCTTGTATTTTTCCGTTAACGTCGTTTTATACTTACGCGCAGTAACTATAAAATCAACCAATTCTTTCTTATTTTCTTCCATACAAAAACGGATTAGAATGGAGGCAAACCATGCTTTTTCGCAGGACGGTATTCCTCTTTAGATTCGGAGAACTTCAATGCATGGAGCAACAACGAACGGGTTTCTTTTGGTTCGATAACCGAATCGATGAATCCGCGCGAAGCAGCTACATAAGGATTAGCAAACTTCTCGGTATATTCTTTGACTTTTTCCTGACGCATAGCCTCTTGATCTTCTGCTGCCATGATTTCTTTACGGAAAATAATATTAGCCGCCCCTTCTGGCCCCATTACGGCAATTTCTGCACTTGGCCAAGCAAAAACAAAGTCGGCACCTAAATGACGAGAGTTCATTGCAATGTAACCACCACCATACGCCTTACGCAAGATAACCGTAATCTTCGGAACGGTTGCTTCCGAATATGCATACAGAACTTTTGCACCGTGGCGGATCACACCTGCATGCTCTTGATCTATGCCCGGCAGATAACCCGGCATATCCTCTAACGTAATGATAGGAATATTGAAAGAATCGCAGAAACGAATGAAACGAGCTGCCTTGTCTGCACTATCACAATCCAATACACCTGCCAACACCATCGGCTGATTGGCAACAAAACCAACCGTATCACCGCCCATACGACCGAAACCAACTACGATATTCGCCGCCCACAATTGCTGAATTTCGAGAAAATCCGAATCGTCCACAATGCACTTGATTATGTCACGCACATCATACGGTTGCTTAGGATCAGACGGAACCACATCTTCGATATTCAGCATAACAGAAGGTTCTTTCGTTTCGAAAGCCATAGCTCGTTTTTCGTTGTTCCAAGGGATGAAGCTAACCAGACGCTTTACTTGCTCGAAACATTCCCGCTCGCTCTTTGCATAGAAATGCGCGTTACCTGTGATCTCGGCGTGAACACGTGCACCTCCTAAATCCTCCATTGAAATATCTTCGCCCAATACCGTCTTGATAACATTAGGCCCTGTGATAAACATTTTAGAAATGTTCTCTACCACAAAAACAAAGTCTGTCAATGCCGGAGAATAAACCGCACCACCGGCACAGGGACCTAAAATCAATGAAATCTGTGGAATCACACCTGATGCAATTGTATTGCGGTAAAATATTTCGCCATATCCGGCTAATGCTCCCACACCTTCCTGAATACGCGCGCCACCTGAATCGTTAATTCCGATGATAGGACATTTCATTTTCAAAGCATGGTCCATAATCTTAGTAATCTTGCGAGCATGTTGCAAGCCCAATGAACCGCCGGCCACGGTAAAATCTTGTGCATAAATACAAACCGGTGCACCAAAGATTGTACCTGTTCCTGTTACTACACCATCGCCCGGCAGGTCTTTTTTATCCATACCAAAATCACGTCCATCGTGCTTCACAAATAAATCATACTCGTGAAAAGAATCTTTGTCTAACAGGGACATAATACGGTCGCGAGCCGTCATTTTGCCCATGGCAATTTGCTTTTCAATAGCAGCCTCGCCCCCACCCTTTTCTACCATTGCTTTCTTTTCACGAAGAGCCAAAATGTTTTTACTTAAATCAGTCATATCTATTCAATTTATTATTTACCTACGGCTTTTGTTCGATAAGAACATCGTGCCGTACCTTTAATAATACTGTTCAACTTTCCTTTATTCAGTTGCCGACGGATAGCAGAAATATTATCAATGAAAACACGACCGGTCAGATGTTCACATTCATGCTGCACAACACGCGCTGCAAAACCAGAAAGCTCTTCTTCATGTACCTGCCAATCCTCATCTCGATACTGAACTTTAATCCTTACCGAACGTGCTACTCTCTCGTGGATTCCCGGCAAACTCAAACAACCTTCTTCCAAAGAAACCGTTTCTTCACTCTTCGCCAAGAAAACAGGATTTATCATTGTGCGTTTTAAATCTTTACATTCCGGATAATCATCCTTCAATACATCCGCATCAATGACTAACAATTGCAACGACAATCCAACCTGTGGTCCGGCCAGACCTACACCATCTGCATTATACATCGTCTCAAACATATCTTTAACCAATTGTTTTAAATCCGGATAATCTTGAGGAACCTCTTCTGCCTCTTGCCTTAAAACAGGCTGACCATATAAATATACAGGTAAAATCATATTTTTATAATTGATATTTTTTACTTTCTAAATAAGATTGTAGGATAATTACAGCACTAATTTCATCTACTAATGCTTTATCTTGACGCCTTTTCTTTCTTAATCCACCATCCAACATTGCTTGATGCGCCATCACAGAAGTAAAACGTTCGTCATAATATTGTATAGGAATGTCTGGTAACACTCGTTTCAAATGTGTTACAAAAGCCTCCACATGGTGCATATTCTCAGAAAGTTCATTATTCATCCGCTTCGGTTTCCCAACTACAAACAAATCTACCGGTTCTTTAGCCACATATTCGCTCAAAAATTTAACAACTTCTCCACTCGAAACTGTTGTTAAGCCGTTCGCAATCAATTGCAAAACATCTGTCGCTGCAATTCCGGTACGCTTCCTACCATAATCTATAGCTACAATTCTTCCCATGCCCGCAAAGATACAACTTTATTAATAAATAGACATTTGAGATAATTTCTAAGTATAGTAAAAAATCTAAAAGGCATTTTTTTCACTCCAAAAACATGATTAAACGTTGCTTCTAATCCTTTTACTTAATTCAATAGGCATTCTTTTCACCCCGAAACATATTCAATACAGTTACTACAATAATCTTCAAATCCAAAAAGAAAGACCAGTTTTCAATATACCAAACATCCCTTTTTACACGTCCTTCCATCTGTTCCAATGTTTTCGTTTCTCCACGATAACCCGTGACTTGTGCCCAACCTGTGACTCCCGGCTTAACCAAATGACGAACCATATATTTATCAATCAAAGCAGAATATTGCTCCGTATGTTTCAACATGTGCGGACGCGGACCTACTACCGACATATTTCCTTTCAACACATTAATAAATTGAGGGAACTCATCTAAATTCGTCCGTCTTAAAAAATCACCAATTTTGGTTTTTCGTGGATCATCCTTTACAGCTTGCAATGTATCCGCTTCTGCATTTACACGCATAGTTCGAAATTTATAACATTCAAACTCAGAACCATACAGACCAGTACGCTTCTGCTTAAAGAAAATAGGTCCTGATGAGCTACACTTAATTAAGAAACCAACTACAATATACAATATCGGAAAGATTATACATAAAACACACAATGAAAATACAATATCAAACGCCCGCTTCAAAGCACGATTATAAAAAGCTTGCAAAGGTTCACGACGTACTGTAAGCAAAGGCACAGACGCCAAGAATTCCATTACCATACTCTTCTTTACATTTCGGAAAAACTCAGGTACGATATAAAAACGGATCATGTGCTTTTCTGCAAAATTCAGTAAGCGATGAATCTTTTCATCGTTCGTACCTGGCAATGTACAATAGATTTCATCAATATCTTTTTCTATGGCAAAAGCTTCTACTCTATCTGTTGTTCCCAAATAGTTAGGCAATATATCTTTCAATGCAAGATTATCATCAAAAAAACCTAAAACATTAAAACCAGAATATACATCATTCTTCATTACTCTAAAAAGCTCCATGCCATTTTTTCCGGCTCCCACTATTACAATTTTCCTAAAATTATATCCTTTCCGACGATAAAATTTCAACATCATACGTACCACAATACGCCAGCAAGAAAATACTACAACCGTTGAGACATAATATACCGAAAGAAATGTTGCCAATACATCCCCTGCATTCAAGAAAACTAAACATGTGGTAAATAAGAATATCAATAACGTAAAAAGTAAAAAAGCACGCTGCACGACTTTATCCAAATACACAATTGCGCGATGCAACTGTATAGGAACAAAATAAAGAGAAAAGAAATAACAAAAGTTCAGTAAAAGTATTATTTCCCTCAAATTATTTACAATCGCTCGCGTATAAAGTGAATCTAATAGAGAATATACAAACAAAAACATTAGATTCAGAACTACTAAATCTCCAATTCCTATTAACCATTGGAACATGTTGCCGTGCTTCTTATCAAATTCCATTTCTATATTTAGTTTAATGTGAGTTCGATATAAGGGAATAAGTAATGAACCGACATCGGCTTGTGGATACGACCTCCGGACTACACAAGTTACACCTCCGAGGCACTTAGGTTGCATCTCTGAGGCATTTAGGTTGTACCTTTGAGGCACTTAGGTCAGACGGTTCACTCTGCCTATATCAAACTCGCGTTAGTTTAATACAAATGTAAAGAATATTTTTAAGAATAAAAAAAGAGAGACGCAAAAATATGCACCTCTCTTTCTCATATACTTGATTTTATTACTTATCATCTGCACGCATAATGACAACGCGGTTCCAGCTATTTTCACTATATGGTTGTTCTTCACAACCTTTCCATTCAACTGTAATTTGATTAGAAGAAATACCATATTTCTCAGTCAATTCTTTAGCAACAGCCTTAGCTCGTTTTTCGGATAATTGCATATTATAATCTGCCTTACCTGTATTCTTATCCGCATAGCCAATAACTTTGATAGGTACATTGTGTGCTTTAATATACTCAGCCGTGTTATAAATATTGATTTGCTGGTTCTTGTCTATCTTCGCACTATTCAAGCGAAAGAATACAACGTTATCAACTACATTATTAACAACTTCTGTAACTGTTTCCTTACATTCCGGGCAAGATACCGGACGTTTGCGCAACTCATCATTTTCAGCACGCAATGCGTTAATCTGATTATTCAAATCATTCAACAAATTGTAATCCATTGGTTCCAAAACTTCGAAATCAGTTTTACCCAATTTGAAAGTCAAACCTGCACTCAACTGGCCAATTCCATCTGTCAAGTGATACATAAATATGCGGTTGAATTGCTCATTTAAAAATGAACCTTGAACCTCTACATTCAAATCAACACGTTTGCTCAAACGGAATGCAGTCAAAATACCGAAGTTTATAGTTGGGGATTCCGTTCTTGAAAAATAATCCGCTTCCCTAGTCTTGAAACGCTGAGCATAGCCAAGACCAACCCATGGAATCAAACGAAAGACTTTCTTTTCATTATAAGGAGCCCAAAAATTGGTAACATCCCACAAGAAGTCAGCATGAGCAGCTAAATATTTATTATGCTGCATCAAGGTTGCATTATTTTCCACATAAAAACCATGCAAAATACCACCATTCGCTTGCACTCGGAATCCCAAATAAGGATTAAACCATTTACCAAAAGAAAATTGCGGAGCAAAATTCAAGCGGTCTTTAAAATCAGCTTCTCCGTTCTGATCCCCAAATAAGGTACTAACACCACCAGCTATAGAAATAAACCAATTATCTTTCGCCTTATTCTTCTTAAAATTCACTTTATAACCCTTCTCCGTACTAAACCCTACTTGAGGTTGGTACTCTTGCGCTGCAGCTGTAAATACTGCACCTGACAGCAATGCTAAAAGTATAGCTTTTACTTTCATAATCTATTGCATTTTAATTAAACATTCATATTGTCGCATTACAAATGCGACACAAAGAT
>CAZOKT010000112.1:0-7519 GCA_964580505.1 uncultured Parabacteroides sp.
ATATCCGCTGGAAAACAAATGGTTACAGATATACTTTTTTATGCGTTATGAGGCGGTGGTGCGGGGAGGGAGTTCTTTTATCTCTATATTATTGTTTCTTCTATTCTTGATGGGTGGTATTGCCTTTAATGGTAGGTGAAAGGGGACTGACAAGATGTCCGGATTGTGCTTGTCGGGGGCTTTCCGTTGGGGGGTTATGGGATGATACGGCGGGG
Organism: uncultured Parabacteroides sp.; assembly: GCA_964580505.1. Taxonomy (GTDB): domain Bacteria; phylum Bacteroidota; class Bacteroidia; order Bacteroidales; family Tannerellaceae; genus Parabacteroides. The sequence continues at coordinate 216 of CAZOKT010000112.1, forward strand.
TATCCTACATCAGACGGCGTTTCATCCTACATCAAACGCCGTATTATCCTACATCAAACGGCGTCTGATGTGGTACCTCTCAGAAGTGGCTCTACAAGCGGCCGCTGGGGTAGGGTGACAGTTCGTCAGTCTGATGGGGTATGGAATGGGGAATGGGGGATTGACAAGGGACAGTTTATGGGGGATGGGCGGGTGGTTTTGTCTGTTTTCTGTTGTGTTTCGTTCCTTGTTTATTCGTCTTTCTCTTTTTGCCAGAGGGCGGCGCATTCTTCGAGCATCCGGTACCATTCGGTGCCGAACTTGCGGATGAGGGGTTCTTTCAGGAAACGGTAGACGGGAACGTGTTCCTTCCGGCCTAATATTTCTGCGGCTTTGCAGACGTCCCAGCGGTGGTAGTTTACGGCATTGAACGTCCCGTAACGGCTTACGCGGATGGGGTAAAGGTGGCATGAGACGGGTTTATAGAAGTGGCTCTTGCCGGCACGGTATGCTTTCTCGATGGCACACATGCAGCATCCGTGGGCGTCGTAGCAGGTGAAGACGCAGTTTTTGTTGTTGACGATGGAGGTGACCAGGTCGCCATCCGGGTCGGTATAAACCACACCTTGCCGGCGGATGACTTCTTGCGCTTCGGGGGACAGGTCGCTCCATACGGCGGGCAGCACTTGCTCAAGCTCTGCAACTTCGTCTATCTCTACCGGGGCGCCGGCATCTCCCTCGACGCAGCAGATGCCGCGACACGCCGCGAGGTTGCATAAGAACGGCTCGGAGAGTATGTCTGAGGACACGATGGTGTCTTCTATTTCAATCATCATAGCTTTAATGAAACAAATTTAGGCACGGTGCGCAGGTGCATCCGTGCCTAACAGGGATAGGATTGTATTTATTTAATCAAGTCGTTTCCAGTCATATCTGCCGGTTGGGGCATGCCCATGATGTGGAGGATGGATGGGGCGACGTCCGCCAGAACACCGTTCTCGACCTTTGCTTCCTTGTTGGTTGTCACGTAGACAAAGGGGACGGGATTCAGGGAGTGAGCCGTGTTGGGCGTGCCGTCCTCGTTGAGTGCATGGTCGGCATTGCCATGATCGGCGATGATGATAACCTCATAATCATTGGCTTTGGCGGCCTCTACGGTGTCGCGTACGCAGTTATCGATAGCCACAACAGCCTTTTCGATAGCCTCATAGACACCCGTATGTCCCACCATGTCGCCATTGGCGTAATTCACTACGATGAAGTCATACTTCTGGGTCTGGATGGCTTCTACCAGCTTGTCTTTCACTTCGTAAGCGCTCATCTCGGGCTTTAAGTCGTATGTAGCCACCTTGGGAGACGGCACCAGAATGCGTTCTTCTCCCTCATACGGAGCCTCGCGTCCGCCATTGAAGAAGAACGTAACGTGCGCATATTTCTCGGTCTCAGCGATATGGAGCTGTGTCTTTCCGTTCTTCGAGAGGTATTCGCCCAGCGTATCTTCTACATTCTCTTTCGGGAAAAGAATATGAACGCCTTTGAACGAAGCGTCATACGGCGTCATGCAATAGTACTGCAAGTCCGGAATGGTATGCATTCCCTGCTCGGGCATGTCCTGCTGAGTAAGGACGATAGTCAGTTCCTTCGCGCGGTCGTTCCGGTAATTGAAGAAGATAATCACGTCACCTTCCTTGATGGTACCGTCGAAGTTCGCATTGTTGATAGGCTTTATAAACTCGTCTGTAACGCCTTCTTCATACGATTCCTGCATGGCTTGAACCATATCCGTAGCCTGCTTGCCCTTGCCTTCAACCAGCAAATCATAGGCTTCCTTTACGCGTTCCCAGCGCTTATCGCGGTCCATAGCGTAGAAGCGTCCTACGATAGAAGCGATTTTCCCTGCCGATTGAGCGCAATGTGCCGTCAGTTGTTCGATAAATCCTTTGCCGCTCTTCGGGTCGGTATCACGTCCATCCATAAAGCAATGGATGTAGGTATTCTCAATGTCATACTCCTTCGCAATGTCACAAAGCTTGAACAGATGCTCTAAAGAAGAGTGAACTCCCCCATTGGATGTCAATCCCATAAAGTGGATATTCTTGCCTTTTTCCTTTGCGTATGAGAATGCAGAAACGATTTCTGTATTCTTCATGATGCTATTGTCTGCACATGCACGGTTAATCTTCACCAGATCTTGATAAACGATACGGCCTGCACCGATATTTAAATGCCCCACTTCGGAGTTACCCATCTGTCCGTCAGGCAGACCTACATTCTCGCCTGAAGCCTGTAACTGAGAATGAGGATATGTCGACAACAAAGAGTCCCAATACGGAGTCGGAGTATTAAAGATTACGTCATCTTTCTTATGGTCGCCGATTCCCCAACCGTCCAGAATCATTAAAAGTGCTTTCTTAGCCATAATTATAAACTTTATATATGTTGTTCTTTCTTTTTTCGGGTGCAAAGATAATCAATTATAATTGTATTGGTATTGGGGTTTTATTACTTTTGCGGAGAATTTACCGATTATACCTTAATAATATGAAGAAATATATCGAACATAAGGAATTGGGCACCATCACGATTTGTTATAACACAAAAGCTCGTAAATACCGCCTTAAAATCTCGGATGGTAAGCTCATTGCTACATTACCTCTCTATGGAAATGAAAAAGATTTGCTGCTATTCATAGATAAGAACCGAGAACAAATCAAACAAGCCTTGGCGACAACCCCACGCCGCCCCCGCTTCAATGAACAAACGAACCTCCAAACGGCATCTTTTCATGTGCGAATCAATCGCCTTAAAAGTGCAAACTGCTTTTTTATGGCATTTCATAAAGACAAACTACAAATCGTATGCCCTGAGAATACTTATTTCGATGATGATGACGTACAGAATAAACTTAGAAGCATGATTATGGCGGCTATGCGATACGAAGCCAAACGTTTACTCCCTGCCCGCGTAAAAGCTTTGGCAGACAAATATAACTTTAGATGCATGAGAGTAAAGATCACTTCCGGTCATACGCGTTGGGGAAGTTGCAATAATCGGGGTGAAATCAATCTTTCGCTATTCATCATGCTATTGCCCTGGCACCTCATCGATTATATCATCCTGCACGAACTATGCCATACGCTCGAAATGAATCACGGAAAGCAATTCCATGAACTTTTAGACATGGTTACTGAGGGTAAAAGCAAGGCTCTGAAAGAAGAACTCAACCATTACTCAATGTTCTGATACTCATCATATAGTTTTATTTATTTCCAATATATAAAAGAATAGAAGATAAGAGAGAAAATTTCTTCTAAGATTCTTTACGCATATTGAATATTTTATTTATCTTTGCGGCCATAAAGATTGGTGTCGTTGAATCGGAATCTCACGAGGATGCGATGAAAAGGGAATCAGGTGCAAATCCTGAACAGACCCGCTGCTGTAAGCTCTGCAAAGGCTTTGGGCATCACTCTTGCCACTGTCTGATGAAAGACGGGAAGGCGCCCAGAGCGAGAGTAAGTCAGAAGACCTGCCAATTTGCATTTAATTTGTCAAAGGCTTTCGGGGAATAAAGTCGACAACACAAAAACATTATAGATATGAAATGGGTTAATACATTGCTTCTTTGCATGTTATCGACACTTTTCGTTCGGGCACAAGAGACGGTTTCCTTGTCCGGAACGGTTCGGGATGCAAACCATAATGCGATACAAGCAGCTGCTATCGCCATTGAAAACAGTTCTATAGGAACTTATTCAGAGGACGATGGCACATATATACTACGTGTAAAACCTGGTGAATATACCATTATCGTCTCATTAGTAGGATATGAAACCATCAAAGAAAAATTATATCTGACTAAAGACAGGCAGCAGGACTTTGTATTGAAAAGCAATGCTGTCAATCTCAATTCAATTGAGGTATATGGTAAATCAAAAAGTCAGCAATTAAAAGAGAGCGCATTTGCCGTAAATGCTTTAGATGTGAAAGGAATTACTACCTCCGTAAATAATCTGAATGCCATCATAAACAAAACAAGTGGAATACGTATCCGCGAAGAAGGAGGAGTCGGCGCAGACTTTGAGCTTTCAATAAATGGCATGTCTGGCAATTCTGTACGCTATTTCATCAACGGAATGCCTTTAGACACGAAAGGTAGTGGCATTACATTAGCCAATTTACCCGTTAATTTCATTGACCGCATTGAAGTTTACAAAGGTGTTGTGCCGGCAAGTTTAGGAGCAGATGCTTTAGGTGGTGCAATTAATATCATTACGAAAGAAGAACAAAAGAATTATGTGGATATATCTTATGGCATTGGTTCGTTTCATACGCATAAAGCGGATTTGAATATGCAATTCATAGAGCCGAAAACACAACTGATTATCCGGCCGAATATAGGCATAAATTATTCGAAAAACGACTATACCATGAAGGATGTAGAAGTATGGGATGAAGAGAAACGCGAATATGTACTCCAGAACCGCAAACGTTTCCATGATGATTACTTCTCTTTATTGGGGGAATTAGAAGTGGGTTTTATAAACAAACCATGGGCAGATGCCTTATTTGTTTCGGCTTCTTATTCCAATGTGGATAAAGAATTGCAGACGGGTTCTGTCCAAACTAAAATCTATGGTATGGCTGAACGGAAATCACATGCTTGGAATGTATCCGCACACTACCAAAAGAAAAATATCTTTTTAGAAGGATTACAATTAAATGCTTCATTATCTCATACATGGGATTATTCACTAACCATTGATACAGCATACCGGAAATATGATTGGAATGGTGATTATATCAATAGTTCACGTAATGAAGTTACCGGACGTGCCCGCTCCATGCGCCATTATAATCGTCCCACCACTATAGCCCGTGCGAACTTGGACTACTCCCTGAATCCTCATCATAGCATAAATTTAAATTATATGCTGACGCGCACAGGGAATGACCGTTATGATGATGTGGATACCGATTTTGAACCATCAAACGATGTATTGGCAAAGCATATCATAGGTCTCTCTTATAATCAGTCTTTCTTCAAAGGGAAAATGGAAAACACTTTCTTTATTAAAGACTATATAAATCATGTCCAGATTCAGCAACAAGACCTTTATTGGATTACCGGTTCGGATGATGTACCTGCATCTTCTACCAATAACTATATTGGTTATGGACTCGGGACACGTTACACTTTCTGGGAACCTTTATCCATAAAAGCCTCCTTCGAACATAGTGTACGTCTGCCTTTAGCCCGAGAATTGTTAGGCAATGGAACTACCATTTATGCGAATGTCGGACTTTCACCGGAAGAAAGCAATAACGTAAATTTAGGGATATTCGGTACTTACCGCCCTGCATCCGGTCATTCTATTTATTATGAAGCGAATGGTTTCTTCCGCTATGTGGATAATTACATTCAGGCCGTTGTCTCGGAAAAAGAGGGGATGATGCAATATCAAAATCTGCCGGCAATACATATTAAAGGTATAGAGGGGGAAATCCGTTATGATTGGCAAAGCCGATTGCAACTTCAATCGAACGTATGCTACCAAAACGCACGTGACCAAATGAAGCTGAAAAGTGACGGAAAACTATCGGCCACTTATAATAACCGTGTACCTAATAAACCCTGGCTATTCTGTAACGCAGAGGCTGCCTATTCTTTTTACAACATAGGATTACCCGAAAGCAAATTACGAATCAGTTATGATTATCAATGGGTACATTGGTTTTTCCTTACATGGGAAGCGTATGGAGCACTTGAGAGCAAGGCACGCATTCCGACACAACACGTTTCATCTGTTGCGCTCTCTTATTCTTGGAAAAATGAACGTTATAACATATCACTCAATTGCGACAATCTATTTGATGCCACAACTTATGATAATTATAAGCTTCAGAAGCCGGGACGTTCTTTCTTTTGCAAGTTCAGACTATTTATTAACTGATTAAATACATTAAAATGAAAAAGTTTCAACTATTTGCCTGTGCTTTTGCCACAGCACTTTTAGCTTTATCCTTCACCGCTTGTGATGACGATGATCCGGTAGAACAGGACAATCCTACGACTACGAATGACGATGACACTTCGGATGACACTACCGGCGACTCATCAGACGAAGAAGAGCAAACGTATCATTTCGATCTGGTCTTGACGGTAGGACGACAAGGCGGCATGGGACGCGATGTCACTACCATCGTGAAAAGCACAGACAGTTTAACGGCCAACCAAGACATCATCAGCTTGGTAAATGACGGTGTAGAAATTAACGCCGATTACACCATGGAGTCTATTTACAAAGGCGCTTATTATTATCAGATTCCCGTATCGGCAGATCGTTTCGTGAAATTCCAAATCAAAGACAATGCGGTCAACGTTATTCAGGCGCAACCTTTTGTTTCAAATACATATAATGCACGCCAATATACACATGCATGGACAGATGACAACACATTAGTCATTATGTCAACAAATGGAGAACATACACAAGTCATTTGGACAATGTTAAATACCGACGACATGAGCATTCTGGATGAAGGAACGTTAGATATCGCTGTTCCAGATGACTATGAAACGCTAACCACTTCCGGCATATTGACCTATCGAGAAAGTGACAACAGGCTTTTTTACTTCTATTATGGGAAAAAAGGCAGCGGCATGAGTGCTACGTCTGAACCATTCTTCCGTGTGGCTGTTATTAATCCGGAGACGATGGAAGTAGAAAGCAGCAGCATTAATCCTATCGCACAAGAAACTGCAGGCAGCGCTTATGGAGAATTGCTTCAGAATACGATTATGTATGACGATGACGACAATCTTTACATAGCTTGCTTTACAGATAACGGAACCATAGAAGAAGGACATCTGATACGTATCAATCAAGGTGAAACCGATTTCGACCCGTCTTACGAAGGCTTCCAGAATCCAGAAGGCAAACTGCTTACCATTCAGTATTTAGGGGACAATCAGGCATTGATTTATTCACGCAATGACGCACAAGGAACGAGCATCGACAGTTACAGTCATTACTATTCTATCCTCGATCTGACTACCGGCGAGCATACGCGTTTGGCTTATGAGGGCGAAGAGATACCCTATAGCAGCGGCCGTTTCTCTCAACGTTCAGCGATTGTTGACGGCAAGGCTTATATCGGGGTAAATACCGAAGACAGCAACCCTTGCGTTTACATTTATGATATAGAAAACGGAACGGTAGAAAAAGGGGTAGAGATTTCAGAAGGCTACTACTTCGAGCAAATCCGTGTGTTGGACAATTAAAGAAATCTTCTCTTAACAAAAAAGAAAAAACACCGGGCAG
>CAZOKT010000113.1:0-7442 GCA_964580505.1 uncultured Parabacteroides sp.
GCTACTCCACTACCCAGTTCCGATTATAGACGTAACTGTTAGGTTGTCGATAATACAAATCTGTTGTATCCGGCACTTGCAGCAGGTATTTCTTCCCATTTGTTACTAATTTACGGTCACGCAGCCACGGATTGAAACGTTTCAAATCGGCATATGTTATCCCATGCTTCTTGGCAAAAGCGGCTAAGTTGGGAATATCGGTCGTTACAGTTACCTCTTTGCAGGCAATCGGCTTATACAAATCGCGTGCTCGCAACACGAATCCATATTTGTACGGATTTTCGAAAATCAGCTTCATCGCCAAGATACGATAGACATAGCGCGTGGTTTCTTCAACAAGCCAGAGATCAAACGAGTTATCGACCTCTTGTTTGCTCATTTCTCCTGAGATACGCCCCATGCCGGCATTATAAGCGGCCGCCACAGCAGCCCAATCTCCATAACGTTCATAGGCTTTTTTCAGATACTTGCATGCAGCGACGGTAGACTTCTCGATATGACTGCGTTCGTCGATAGAGGGAGTGATGGTCAATCCATATTCGCGCCCGGTCGTTTCCATGAACTGCCAGATGCCTACCGCCTTTGCAGATGAGCGCGCCAACGGGTTAAGATGGCTCTCGATTACTGCCAAATATTTAAAATCATTCGGTACACCCTGTTCTTCCAATATCGGTTCAATAATCGGGAAATAACGGTTAGCCCGTTTGATGGTAAGCATAGTAGTGGCATGCAAATAAGAGAACGAGGTAAGTTCCCTGTCTATACCTTCATGCATGTTATAGCGCGTCAAATCGACTGGATTCCCACAGAAATAAATCTGATCTGGCATCTCCGGTGTCATAATCATGGAAGGTACAACCGGCTTTTCCCGCAGCACATTCGTAGAATCATTCGAACATACCGAGAGGCAAGTTATAACAACCAATACACCAGATGCCAGCAATGTTGATATCTTGTTCTTCATAACCTATTTATGTATCACTCGAACCGAAGTTACGTTCGTTCTTCGGTCTCAGAATATTAATATGTCCCTTTTTCTTGTATCGCTTTCCGTCCGAGCCTTCCGCATCAATCACATAAAAATAGACGCCCGCAGATACATACCTGCCATTTCGCTTTCCATCCCAACCTATTGCCGGATCTGTCCAATGATAAATCTGCTGTCCCCAACGATTGAATATCCAGCAAGAGAAACGAACCAAAGACTTATAAACAACCCTGAATTCATCGTTCACCCCGGGCGTGGTACCCGGCGAAAAAGCATTCGGTACATCCAAGTAAGACTCAGCGATATCCAACTCAAACTCCTCCGAAGAAGCCGTACAACGCCCATCTGCACTACTCACCTCAGCCACTGCAATAAAAGTACCATATTTATTAAACGTATATTCTACTTCCGGCTCTGCAAGACGTACTATCGGATTATCTTCACCATCCTCCTTCCGATAGATTTTCCAGAGGAAAGAAGATGCCGTAGGCTCATTGGAATATGCAGTGAAACGTACCGTTGCCGGAGCAGAAAGACCGTCGCTGCCCGATGACATATTCTCCGCTTCCACTACAACAACGGAGGTGTCAGCCTCCAAGAAAAGCTGGGAAGTCTCATAATAATCGAGCGTCGCTTGGCTCAGTCGTCCGAAATGCTCTGCAAACTGATCACCGCTCAGCGTAATATCGGTATCGGTATAGACGGGACCTATAATTTCTTCATAGGGGTGATTTACAGTTTGTGTATATACCACCGAGCTAAATGTCTGGCTTTCTTCATTCCATTCCAAGGTATTATAAGTAACCTCAAACTCTCTGTTCAACGACTGTAAAACACCGGTAGGCACATAATAAGTCAGATCGTCAATGGCTACATCTCCACTTAGCTTAACTCCGGAACATGGGTCATTGTCTGCCGCAACAGAAAGCGTGTTTACCTCAAAAGCATGCTGGTTATAATCAATAATCCACACATAGTAAGTAAGCGCCCCCTCCTCATAAACGAAATAACCGCAGCCATCCTCCACATCGGTAATGGTTGAAGTGGTTCCATTCTGCTGGCAGGGAATATCCTCTGCGTCCAAAGCCCTTGTCGTATATCGCTTCCATTGATGGGAAGTAGAAGAGGATGTATAGCTAATCGTTACATCCTCTACGCCATTCACCACATAAACATTCAGTTTATAGCTCGTCTCTTCTTTGGCAAGCAGGGGTTCGCCTTGTCCGCCTCTCACCACATACTGCTGGGCAAGCATGGGCATGAAAGTTCCGAACAACATACACAACAAAAGCCACTTCCTATTCCTCATCCGCTATTTGTCTACTTGTTATGATGAGGCAAATTTACAACATATATCTTAACCTTCCGCATAAAAAGCCTCTTTTAAGTATTCCTGACGGGATATGGCCTAAGAGCGTCTATAACCTTGTTTCACTACTACCATCAATCGCCCGGGTAAACCACGCCCCACTCGGCACGGAGGTCATCCAGCATGCGCATGAGGGAGAGTGTCTTGGCATGGGGCATGTAAGGGGACTCAAGCCAGCCCTTACGGAGGGCTTCGCAGGAGGCGGCTACCTCATACTCATACCCTGTGATTTGCTTCGGGCATTCATGGCGGGCTATCTCTTGGTAGTCTTTGTTATAGACCACCGCCCGCTGTGGATTATTAATGTTCTCGACCACGATGTACCCCTTGTCGCCGGAGATGACCGCTCCTCTATCGGTGGCGCAACAGGCTGTGGTGTAGAGCACCGCCATACGTCCGTCCTTGTAGGTGAGTGTGAGGCTGTTCTGTATGTCCACACCCAACGCATTCTTCACACAGGATGAGGTAACCTGCTCGATTTCCTCGCCGAAGGTCATCAGGGAGAAGTTGAGCGGATAAACGCCCAGGTCATAGAGTGCACCGCCGCACAACTCCGGGCGTGCCACCCGTTCCACCTGCTCGATGGCATACCCTAAGTTGGCTTGCAGGATTCTCGCCTCACCTATGATGCCACTCTCCACCAGCTCCCTGATGGTTCGTGAGAAGGGCATATAGCGTGTCCAGATGGCTTCGGTCAGGAACACCCGTTTCTCCTCTGCAAGCCGGATAAGCGCCTCTGCCTGCCGTGCGTTGGCGGTGAACGCTTTCTCGCACAAGACCGGCTTGCCTTTCAGGATGCACATACGTGCCTGCTCGTAGTGGTGCGAATGGGGCGTAGCGATATAGACCAAATCGACTTCCGGGTCGTCCGCCAGTTCCTCATACGTGCCGTAAGCCTTCGTTGCCTGATAGGTGGCAGCGAACTGTTCCGCGCGGTGCAGATCGCGCGCGGCTATGGCATAGAGTTCCGCCTCCTGCATGCCACGCAAGGTAACTGCCATCTTGCTGGCGATGGAGCCTGCACCGATGATTCCAACTTTACATCTTTCTGTCTGCATATTTCTTGGTTTTTTGAAGTGATACGTTTTCCCTTACAAGCATGCCTGCAAACACCCGCGAGGGGAGCTTTTCGGGAGTCACTGTGACCCTTTAAAGTAACCCACGAGTGACCCACTGAAGCGACCCACGAGTGGGGTGCACAGGTGACCCACGAGTGCCCCGTTAGGACGACCCACGAGTGGGTCATCAGAACAGGTATCCGTTCAGCGTGACACCCGCCCGGAGGCATCTCCTTTCATCAGTGTTTCTACCTCTTGTACAGACACTTGGTTATAGTCTCCGTAGATGGTATGCTTCAGGCAGGATGCCGCCGCCGCAAAGTCTAACGCCTGCTGGTCGCTGGGGTAGGTCAGCAGCCCATAGATGAGTCCGCCCATGAAGGCATCGCCTCCTCCCACGCGGTCGACGATGTGGGTGATGTCGTAGCGCACCGACCGGTAGAGGGTCTCGCCGTCGTAGAGCACGCCGCCCCATGTGTTATGGTCGGCACTGACCGCCCCGCGCAGGGTGACAGCTACCCGCTTGGCACGCGGGAAGCGCTGCATAAGCTGGTGGCATACGCTCTCGAACTTCGCGGTATCTACCCTGCCCTGCGTGGCCGTCGGGTCGAACCCCTCCGCGCGGATACCAAACACCTTGTCTGCATCCTCCTCGTTGCCCAATATCAGGTCGCAACCCTCCACAAGAGGAGGCATCACCTCGGAGGCCGACTGCCCGTATTTCCAGAGGTTCTTGCGGTAGTTGAGGTCACATGACACGGTAATACCCAGCCGGTTGGCCACCTGTATCGCCTCCATGCACGCATCGGCAGCCCCCCGACTGATAGCCGGTGTGATGCCTGTCCAATGGAACCACGTCGCCCCCTCGAACACGTGCTCCCAGTCCACCATGCCCGGTCGGATGTCGGCAATGGCCGAGTGAGCACGGTCGTAAATCACCTTGCTGGCACGCGCCACAGCCCCCGTCTCAAGGAAGTAAATACCCATTCGTTCCCCTCCGAACAGGATATGCCTCGTCCCGACTCCCCGTCCGCGCAGGTCTTGCACGCATGCCCTCGCTATGTCGTTCTGCGGCAGACGCGTTACGAACTCGGTGTCCATCCCGTAGTTCGCCAATGACACGGCAACGTTGGCTTCTCCTCCGCCAAACGTAGCCGTCAATTCGTGTGCCTGACCTAACCGCAAATGTCCGGGCGCGGCCAGGCGCAACATAATCTCCCCGAAGGTCACAATCTTATTCTTTTGCATAGGATTATCGTATTGTTAAAAACCAAAATACTGTTTCGCGTTGTGATAGCAAATCGCCCCCACCATTTGCTTGATGAAGTCCATCTCGCTGCGTGGGAGCTTGCCAGCCTCGATGTCTTCGCCTATCAGGTTGCATAGGATGCGCCGGAAATACTCGTGGCGCGGATAAGAAAGGAAGCTGCGCGAGTCGGTCAGCATCCCCACAAATCGGCTGAGCAACCCCAAGGCAGACAAGGCATTGAGCTGCTTCCTCATCCCGTCTTCCTGGTCTAAGAACCACCATGCTGCACCCAGCTGTACCTTTCCTGCCGCAGGTGCCTCGTTGAAGGTGTAAGCCATCGTAGCAAGTACCTCGTTATCCTTCGGGTTGAGGCTGTACAGGATGGTCTTGGCGAGCTTCCCGACTGCATCCAAACGGTTCAGGAACTTATGCCCTACGGCAGAGCAGTTCACCTCCAGGATGGCATCGAAGCCCGTATCCGCCCCGATTGACTCATACATCCGCGTGCAGTTGTTGCGTATTACACTGATATGGTACTGCTGCACCCAGCCCTTTTCCCAGTCCATCACAGCAAGCTCGAACAGCATCGCACTCTTGAATTTCCGGATTTCCTCATCGTCAAGCTGCCGTCCGTCCATCACTTTGCTGTATATCCGGCGTATCTCTGCCTCCGTGTAATCCTCCGCATAGAAGTTATCCATGCCATGATCGGACACTCTGCACCCCAATGACGCGAAGAAGTCATGCCGCCGGCGCAATGCCTCCAGCAAGTCGTCATAGGTGCGTATCTCCTTATCTGCTACCCTGCCCAACCGTTCCACATAACTCCTGAACGCCTGCGGCTCCTCTACCGCCATCACCTTGTCCGGCCGCCATGCCGGATAGACCTTTGTCTTCAAGCCCTGTTGATGTATCTGCTGATGATAGCAGAGCGAATCGGCAGGGTCATCGGTCGTACAAACCACCTCTACATGGCAACGTTCCATGATACGGACAGCACGGTACTCTTCCGTTTGCAGCTTTTCCGTACACGCTTCATAGATTTCGCGTGCCGTAGAAGGCTTCAGTATTTTATCGATACCGAAGATACGGCTTAACTCAAGATGTGTCCAATGATAGAGCGGATTACGCATTGTATAGGGTACCGTCTCCGCCCACTTCTCAAACTTCTCATAGTCGGAGCGATTACCGGTGATGTACTCTTCCGGAATCCCATTGCCCCGCATGGCTCGCCACTTGTAGTGGTCGCCACCGAGCCACACCTCCGTCAAATTCAGGAACTGGTGATTCTCGGCTATCTGCTTCGGATCTAAATGGCAATGATAATCAATGATAGGCAAATCGGCTGCGCTTTCATGATATAACTCTCGGGCTGCTTCATTCGTCAGCATGAAGTCTTTATGTACGAAATGTTTCATGTACTGTATATTAGGTTATCGGATAACAAAAGTAGGTAAATAATGTAAGACACCAAAGACTGGATGTGGAATTTTAAAGTAGTTAGCCCAAAACCGGCCAACCGTTGTGACAGCCTCTATTAAATATGAATAGGCTGATGACAAGAAAACGAAGCTGTAGTACGGGCTCTAACTACTCACTGCAAATAACGTTAAGCTGTTATAAATAGTGTTCATACACTTGCAAAAGCCAAATAAAAGGGCTTCTTTTGATGCATACAAATGACAATGAATGATTTTTTATCTGTATTTTCAACCATGAAGAAATATCCTAAAATTGGAATCCGCCCGACCATAGATGGTCGTCAAGGCGGAGTGCGCGAAAGTCTTGAAGAAAAGACGATGAACCTGGCTAAAGCCGTAGCGCAGTTGATTACCTCCAACTTGAAAAACGGTGACGGCAGTCCCGTTGAATGTGTCATTGCAGACGGCACCATAGGGCGTGTGGCCGAGAGTGCAGCCTGCGCCGAAAAATTCGAGCGTGAAGGTGTGGGAGCCACCATTACTGTCACCTCTTGCTGGTGCTATGGCTCAGAGACAATGGATATGAACCCCTATTGGCCTAAGGCCGTATGGGGATTCAACGGCACCGAACGCCCGGGAGCTGTTTACCTGGCTGCGGTGCTGGCCGCTCATGCGCAGAAAGGGTTGCCCGCATTCGGCATCTACGGCCATGATGTGCAAGACCTCGACGACAACACCGTGCCGGCTGACGTAGCTGAGAAGATACTGCGCTTTGCCCGCGCGGCACAAGCCGTGGCAACCATGCGCGGCAAGTCGTACCTGTCGATGGGTAGCGTGGCGATGGGAATAGCGGGTTCAATAGTCAATCCCGATTTCTTCCAGGAATACCTGGGCATACGCTGTGAGTCGGTCGACCTGACGGAGATAATACGCCGTATGACCGAAGGCATATACGACAAGGAAGAGTTTGCCAAGGCCATGGCATGGGCTGAGAAGTACTGTAAGCCCAATGAAGGCGATGACTTCAAGAATCGTCCCGAAAAACGCAAGACGCGTGAACAAAAGGATGCCGACTGGGACTTCACTGTGAAGATGATGATTATCATGCGCGACCTTATGACTGGCAACCCCAAGCTGCGTGAGATGGGCTTCAAGGAAGAGGCACTGGGACACAATGCCATCGTGGCAGGATTCCAGGGACAACGCCAGTGGACAGACTTCTACCCCAACGGCGACTTCCCCGAATCGATGCTTAACACCTCGTTCGACTGGAACGGTATTCGCGAACCCTACGTAGTGGCTACCGAAAACGATGCCTGCAACGGCGTGGCAATGCTCTTCGGACACCTGCTCACCA
>CAZOKT010000114.1:0-7399 GCA_964580505.1 uncultured Parabacteroides sp.
TGAGCGGCAAACGGGACTCGAACCCGCGACCCTTAGCTTGGGAAGCTAATGCTCTACCAACTGAGCTACTGCCGCATTTGATGGTGCAAATATAATACTTTCTTTCTTTTTTTCTTAACTTTGGCGTCATATTTTCTCAAAATAATTCAAACATGGAAAAACTAACTATAATAAAAGTAGGTGGAAAAATAGTTGAAGAGCCTGATACTCTGCAACAATTGCTTCAAGATTTTGCTTCTATCAAAGGGAATAAAATTTTAGTACATGGCGGTGGAAGGTCAGCAACAAAGCTTGCCTCCCGATTAGGTATCGAAAGCAAAATGGTGAATGGACGACGTATTACGGATGCAGAGATGCTGAAAGTGGTGACGATGGTGTATGGCGGACTGGTAAACAAGAACATCGTGGCAGGACTGCAAGCATTGGAAATAAATGCATTAGGACTAACTGGTGCGGACATGAACATCATCTGCTCGAAGATACGTCCGGTCAAAGACGTAGATTACGGCTTCGTAGGCGACGTGAAAGAGGTCAATGCGGATTTGCTTGCCGCCTTAATCCGGCAAGGAGTTGTCCCAGTCTTAGCTCCGCTTACGCATAACAAACAAGGAAATATGTTGAACACGAATGCAGACACAATAGCAGCCGAGGCAGCAAAAGCTCTAGCCAAACATTTTGAGGTAACGCTCATGTTCTGTTTCGAAAAGAAGGGCGTTCTGTCAGATGAAAACGATGAAGAGAGCGTGATTCCACAGATTGATCGCCAGGCATTCCAAGCGTATGTGGCAAAAGGAATAATACAAGGCGGAATGATTCCGAAGCTGGAAAATGCGTATCGGGCAATTGATGCGGGAGTGAAGCAAGTCATTATCACAAAAGCAACGGAAATACACAAACAAACAGGAACTTACGTATTGTAATCTTATGAAAAAAAAGATCGTACATATCCGGCAAATTGTACCTCGCCTGCCCGAGCTTCGCTTCCAAAAGCCAGTGGAATGGAGCATTTACGAAGGAGAACAGTGGGCAGTCATTGGTCCGAACGGTGCGGGAAAGACCTTATTGGCAGACATTATGCAACGAAAATTTGCCTTCAAAGAAGGAGAAGTGATCTATAACATAGAAGGGAAAGTAAACGACATCATCAAAAGCATCGCCTTTAAGGGCATCTATTCATTGGCCGATTGCAGGAACAGTTATTACCAACAACGTTGGCATTCAACGGAAACCGACGAAATCCCGACTGTAGCGGAAACCATATCTGACTATTTAGGCACAGACAATCTGAAAGAGATTTTGCAGATTTTCGGCATAGAAGATTTATTGCCAAAGAAATTGATATTCCTCTCCAGTGGAGAACTACGCAAATTCCTAATTGTCAGTGCCCTATTAAGCCGACCGAGTATCCTCATCTTGGACAATCCATTCATTGGTCTGGATGCGCCTTCGCGGGACTTATTGGTAGAAATGCTTCGCCAATTGACGCATTTGCACGGCGTACAAGTCATCCTTCTGCTTTCCAATCCGAATGACATTCCGGAGATGATTACCGATGTACTTCCCATTGTCAGCCGCCACTGCTTTCCTCCGATGAAGCGAGAGGCATTTTTAGCGAATACGGAGTACATACACAAGCTTTTCCCTACACATTCAGATACGGATATCATATTACCCATCGACCCAGACAAACGACCTTCTACACATCAGGTAACCTTCCGAATGGAACATGTTTGCATCCGATACGGAAAACGTATCATCCTGAAAGACATAGATTGGGAAGTGAAGAACGGAGAGAAATGGTTATTGTCTGGCCCGAACGGCACAGGAAAATCCACTTTGCTCAGCTTGATTTATGCCGATAATCCACAATCCTATGCCAACACGCTCTACCTTTTCGATAAGAAAAGAGGCACAGGAGAAAGTATATGGGAGATCAAAAAAAGAATTGGTTATGTTTCTCCGGAAATGCACCTATATTATATGGAAAATGTCCCTGTAATCAACATTGTCGGCTCAGGATATTTTGACTCAATCGGGTTATTTCGCAAATGCAACGAGGAACAAAACAGAAACGCTTTGCGCTGGATGGAACTATTCGGCATCGGACACTTGCAAAACCGCTCCTTTTTGACACTCTCTTTCGGAGAACAACGCTTAGCATTGCTGGCTCGTGCTTTTGTGAAAGACCCGGACTTGCTCATTTTGGACGAGCCCTTACACGGACTTGACGTCAGCAATAAAAGAAAAACCGCAGCCATCATCGAGCATTTCTGCGCACGAACTGGCAAGACATTGATATATGTTACCCATTATCCGAAAGAATTGCCTCAATGCGTCAATAAACACTTTGTCTTAAACAAACAACCGAACAATACTGTTAACTCCTTTTAATCAGCCCCTCACTTTGTGAAAGGAATCTTTCAAAAACAGGCCTCACAATAAAACAAAGTTAAATGCATGTATTTTTGTGTCGAAAAATTATGCTATACAACATAAAATTCATACTTTTGCACTGTGTTTTTCATGGTATTAGATTTAAGGTTAGCAATGAAGATTGGTTGTCGTGATGACAACCTTTCCTTTTTTATAGTGGTTCTTTTATACATTCTTGGTTCTTTTCATTGAGCAGATATAACGGCAACGCACGCACGGGTTTCACAGAAATAGTTCCTCCTTTTTCCTTGCATATTAAGCATTCCTTTTTCAATTTCTGTTCTGAGAAATTAAATACGTAATTAGGATTAAAATGGACACCATTTATACGGACTTCAAAATGCAAATGCGCAGTGGTTGCACGCCCCGTACTTCCAGTCAGAGCAATCGGTGTACCCGCTTTCACTTCATCTCCCAGCTTTACCAAATTCTTCGAATTGTGGCTATAAACCGTCTCCAAACCATTATAATGCCGGATGATGATCACATTTCCATAGGCGGCATAGGGCTTCGCCATGCGCACCACACCGTCAAATGCTGCTACTATCGTATCATTTGGACGTGTCTTCAGGTCATAACCAGAATGGTATTTACGCTGACCTCCATAGGGAGAAATGACCTTTGCACCCGGAAGCGGAAACGCATAATCGCCTTCTTGGACTTGCGACAAGTCTATAATCTCTGTCTTGCCTGTCTTAAACCGTTCCACATCTTTCACGCTGACATGGTTCCGTTCAAGAGCAGAAAAATCGGTCGTAATCGGCTTTCGTGGTGATTTTACCGTATTCAGTTCGCATTCGAAAGGAAAAATAGGAATTTCTGCTGGAGGCAACAGGATATTTATCGTAGGATAGGAAACCGTCGTCCCTGTGACGACGGTCGATTTCTTGTGTTTCTTGGAAGAAGCCGTTTGGGAGACAAACGTCAGCAACACGAAGAGAAACAAGAGTCCATATATACTTTTATTTGCGAAATGGATCATGAGCTTTCTGTTTTGTGGACAAATTTAAGCGGAAAACCCGTAAAATCCAATCGCAAAACGGTAAAATAACTGAAAGACAGTTGTACAGTGCAGAAAACATAACCATTTTTACCGCAAAATACAACTGTCTTTTGGTGCTTTTATGCAAAGAAAAGAATCAAAAGTTGCGCCGTTACTACACGTAAGAACATAGACAACGGATAAACCGTTGCATAACCTACGGACGGAGCATCATTTCCTGCTGTGGCATTCGAGTAAGCCAATGCAGGCGGATCTGTCGTACTTCCGGCAATAAGTCCCATCAACGTGAAGTAGTTAACTTTAAAGAAATAGCGTCCGATACAACCTACAATAAGCAACGGAATAATGGTAATCAAAAAACCGTATCCAATCCACGCGAAACCTCCATTATTGACAATCGTATCAATAAATCCGTTTCCGGCATTCAGTCCTACACAAGCAAGGAATAAAGCAAGTCCCACTTCGCGTAACATCAGGTTGGCACTCTGCGTCGAATAAGTAATCAGCTTATAATGATAACCGAATCGGCTAATCAAAATAGAAATCACTAACGGTCCGCCAGCCAATCCTAACTTGATAGGTTGAGGCACACCTGGGAATGTGATAGGTATACTTCCAAGAACAATACCTAATGCAATACCCACAAAAATAGCAATCAAGTTAGGCTCATTTAAGCGTTTCATCGAATTACCCAATACTTTTTCTACATTAGCCACAGCGGCTTCCGTTCCAACTACATTCACACGATCTCCCACTTGCAAAGTCAAATTCGGCTTAGCTACCAGATCCATACCGGCACGATTGATACGCGTGATGTTGATACCATACAGTTTGCGTAGCTTCAAATCACCTAAACGTTTGCCATTTAGCCCAGGTTTGGTAATTAAAATGCGTCGATTGATGAATTGGCTCTCCATACGAATCCATTGCTTACGCTCCATGTCGATTTCTTCACCGATGAAAGTCGTAATCGTTTCTTCATCCTGTTCGGTGGTGATAACAAATATTTTGTCATTCTCATGCAATACCGTTGCAGAAGACACAATATCAATCTTCTTATCACTATCACGCCAAATGCGGGATATCACGAAATCACGGTGTTCCAATAATGCCGATAATTCACCTACACTCTTATTGAATACAGCAGGATTCTTAACGATTAAAGATATTGGTTTTGCTTCATTGGTGTGAGAAGCTTCTGCACGTTCCAGATTCTCATTCTCCTTTTGGAAAGATACACGGAACACATAACGGATAATAACCGTCGAAAGAATGATGCCAATTACACCCAACGGATAAGCTACGGCATATCCCATTGCTATGGACTTCTCACTCACTCCATACATATCTGTATAGGCCTGTTGCGCCGCACCCAAACCCGGCGTATTGGTTACCGCACCGGATAAAATACCAACCATCGTAGGCATCGGAATATCCGTAAGGTAATAAATGACTAAAGTGGTAATCACGCCCAACAAGATAATGCCACAAGCCAGCATATTCAACGTAACGCCTCCCTGTCTAAATGACGAAAAGAAACTCGGCCCGACTTGCATACCCACAGAGTACACAAAGAGAATCAACCCAAAATCTTGAAAGAAATGAATCACATGAGAATCAATGGTTATGCCCAAATGACCCATAATAATTCCAACAAACAATACGAATGTGATGCCAAGCGATATGCCAAATATTTTTATTTTACCTAACTGAATACCGGCTGCTATCACAAAAGACAATAATAATATGGAGTGGCCTATTCCTTGCCCCCATATTAACTCATTTATCCAATCCATCGATTATTATTTATATAACGTTAATTACTAATTTCTCTTAATTGCCGCGCAAAAGTAATACTTATTTTTGTACTGTAAAAACAAAAGAGTAACTTTGGTTCCTACTCAATGGTTAACGTTATGAAAATATATATATATCTATTTGTACTTGGGCTATTTGGATTATTTTCCGAATTACATGCTGAAGAACAGACCATAACGATTACAACAAATGTCGGGGTCATGAAGGCAAAGCTGTATGAGGATGTTCCGAATCATGTAAAGGTATTCGTTGCACGTGCCCAGAATGGAGAGTTTGACGGCACTCTATTCACACGCGTCATCAAAGAATTTATGATACAAGGCGGCGCACCCGATTCGCGCAATGCGGCACCGGGCGCACGGGTTGGATTTGGAGACAGAAGTACCGAAATCATGCCTGAAATACGACTTGAGCATTTCCACAAAAAAGGCGCACTGGCTGCTCCACGCCAGAATGACGATGTCAATCCGCAACGTAAATCGGATATGTCGCAATTCTTTATCGTAGAAGGCAGAGTGTATCGTAGCGGCGAGTTGGACACACTGGAGAAAGTGCAGAATTACAAGATTCGGCAAAAAGCATTAAAGCTCTACTATCAGCCGCAACGCGCCATGCTTGATTCTCTGAAGACTGCTAATCCGCAGGAATATAATAAACAGATTGCAATAGTTCGCAATAAGGTGGATTCGCTCATCCTCGCTACGCCGGGACATTTGGTATTCACCGACGAGCAGCGTAAAGCTTATACCACTATCGGCGGATGCCATCATTTGGACGGTCTTTATACCATTTTCGGAGAACTAACTGAAGGATTCGAGGTATTGGACTTGATAGCCAATCAGAAAACCGATGAGTATGACCGCCCGTTGAAAGATATTAAAATCATTCATGTTACAGTAGATTAAGATGCTGAAAAGAGACTTTATCATGGTACAGATTGAAGAGATTGGCAAGGCTATTGCACAATTGATGTTCAATCGTAATGAAGGAAATGGACCAGACAAGAATCCGATGATTATCGGAAACGCTTATCATTCTTTAAAGACAGACACGAAGTTCCTGCTTTGCCACGAACCGGATGAAATCGAACTGGCACTGAATCAAGATGACGGATGCGGATTGCAACGTATGGAACTTGCTGCCAAATTGTTAGTAGAGGAGAGTTATCTTTCGTCCATCCCACTTCCTTTGCTGAACAAGGCACAAGAGATTTTGTATTATCTGCAAATCCACGACGAAACCTATTCTTTAGAGCGCATGATGTTGCTGCAAGACATAGAATCTCTAATGAAGAGTTAAAATCATTCTTCATTATTTTTCATTGTGCATGTCCCATTTAATTGCGCATTAGATTCGATTTCCAATAATTGAGTTATGATATCCCCTTGCAATTGTGCAGTTGCCTTCAAAACCAACTTGGTATTGACACGGATTGACCCAACCAGCGACCCATGCACTTCTGCATTATCGCAATTGACATTACCCTGCACAAATCCTTTAGGGCCAATTACAAGCCTGCCGTTACATTGGATATCTCCTTCCACATTGCCATCCAGACGGAAGTCTGTTTCCGCCAAGATATTTCCCTTCACCTCTGTGCCTGCAGCTAAAGCATTATAAAGTCCGTTTCCCGTATTCTGCTCTTCTTTACGCTTATTTCCCATCATATCTCTAAATACTGAAAGTTTTCTGTGCAAATATAAGACTTATTTCTCCGGAAACATTTAAATTTGCCTACATTATTAGCTAATATCAGAAAAATCAATAAACAAGAACCGTAATGAATATCCAAATAGAATTGAACACAATGCGGTTTTATGCCTATCACGGCGTCGGGCAACAAGAGAGGGCTGTAGGCAACTATTTCGTAATAGATTTGCTCTTGACGGCCGATGTAGAACGTGCAACCGAAAGCGATGCATTGGACGATACCGTCAATTATGCCGAAGTGTATGCCGCCATAAAGCAGGAAATGGAGCAACCCTCCAAACTGCTCGAAGCCGTAGCAGGCCGGATAGCCAAGCGATTACGATTGCAATTCCCGCAGATAGTGCATCTCAAGGTCAAAATAGCCAAGCTGAATCCTCCGTTTGGGGGCGATGTGTATAGCGCAGCCGTAATTCTGGAAGATTGACAAACAAATAA
>CAZOKT010000115.1:0-7389 GCA_964580505.1 uncultured Parabacteroides sp.
GCAACAATTATCCGAGGGAAATTATGTATTGTCCAAAGTTTTACTTACCTTTGAGCAGCAAAAGAAAATACACCGTGCAGAACGGTATTATAACTAATGTGTTACAAAAATAATGAGATATGGCAAAGTTTAGAGGCGCTGTTGTAGTTAATACAGAGCGTTGCAAAGGCTGTAACCTTTGTGTGGTGGCCTGCCCTGCCGATGTTCTTGAATTGCACCCGCGGGAAGTCAACAACAAAGGTTATCATTTTGTGTATATGAAATCGCCTGAT
This sequence comes from uncultured Parabacteroides sp., assembly GCA_964580505.1. Classification (GTDB taxonomy): domain Bacteria; phylum Bacteroidota; class Bacteroidia; order Bacteroidales; family Tannerellaceae; genus Parabacteroides. Next base: position 273 of record CAZOKT010000115.1, read on the forward strand.
AACTGCATCGGGTGTGCAAGTTGCGGATTAGTTTGTCCAGACGGATGTTTAACCATCTATAAAAAGAAATTTCATTAATATGGCTGAAGAGGTAAAACTAATGAAAGGCAATGAGGCAATTGCCCATGCCGCAATTCGCTACGGAGTAGACGGTTATTTTGGCTATCCGATTACGCCGCAATCCGAAGTATTAGAAACTTTAATGGCTGAAATGCCATGGACAACTACCGGCATGGTAGTTTTACAGGCCGAGAGTGAAGTGGCCGCTATTAATATGGTATATGGTGGAGCAGGTACCGGTAAACGAGTAATGACATCTTCATCCAGTCCAGGCGTGAGCTTGAAGCAAGAAGGTATTTCTTATCTTGCCGGAGCAGAACTTCCTTGCTTAGTAGTAAACGTGATGCGTGGCGGTCCAGGATTAGGAACTATCCAGCCCAGCCAATCCGATTACTTTCAAACCGTAAAAGGCGGCGGGCATGGGGATTACAGGCTGATTACATTGGCTCCCGCATCTGTACAGGAAATGGCAGACTTCGTAGGTTTAGGCTTTGATTTGGCCTTCAAGTATCGCAACCCAGCTATCATCTTGGCAGATGGCATCATCGGGCAAATGATGGAAAAGGTCGTACTCCCTCCGTTCCATCCTCGCCGCACGGATGAAGAGATAGAGGCTGCTTGCTCATGGGCAGCACGCGGAAAGAAAAGAGACCGCAAACCCAACATCATCACCTCATTGGAACTTGATCCAGCACGAATGGAAGAGAACAACATCCGCTTCCAAGCCAAATATCAGGAGATAGAACAAAATGAGGTGCGCTATGAAGAGTACCATTGTGAGGATGCAACTTATCTGTTAATTGCCTTCGGTTCATCAGCCCGCATCTGCCAGAAAACAGTAGAGATAGCTCGTGCGGAAGGCATCAAACTCGGATTGCTCCGACCAATCACCTTATGGCCTTTCCCAACTGAAGCCATTTCCCAATATGCCAATCAAGTAAGAGGTATGCTTTCCATAGAACTGAATGCTGGTCAGATGGTAGAAGATATCCGCTTGGCGGTAAATGGAATGGTTAAAGTCGAGCACTTCGGACGTTTAGGTGGTATCGTATTTACACCGGATGAAGTACTGCAAGCATTAAAAGAGAAAATAATCGGATAAGCCATGAGACGCGGAAGCAAATTAGATGATATAATAACATTGCTATTCATGCTTTTAGCCATAGCTACGGTTGCATGTTTCTTTTTCTCGTCTATCGACCGAAGCATTACATTGACTATAGGTGGCTTTGCCATTCTAATTCGGGTTATCCAATATATACTTAGATTTTTTTAATTAAGAGATTTGATTATGGAAATGAATGACATCATAAATCCTGATAATTTGGTTTACACGAAACCCAAGTTGATGAACGACAATCCGATGCACTACTGTCCGGGATGCAGTCATGGAGTAATCCATAAGCTAATAGCCGAGGTGGTAGAAGAAATGGACATGGAAGAGGACACAATCGGTGTCTCTCCGGTGGGGTGTGCCGTATTCGCATACAACTATATTGATATTGATTGGGAAGAAGCTGCACATGGACGCGCACCGGCTCTTGCTACCGCCATCAAACGCCTCAACCCATCGAAAATGGTATTCACGTATCAAGGCGATGGAGACTTGGCGGCTATTGGCACGGCAGAAACAATCCATGCCGCAAACCGTGGCGAGAATATCGTGATTATCTTCGTAAATAATGCCATCTATGGCATGACCGGAGGGCAAATGGCTCCTACTACATTGGAAGGAATGAAGACTTCAACATGCCCATACGGACGAAATTTCGCACTTAACGGATACCCACTAAAAATCAGCGATCTTCTGGCACAATTAGATGGCACTTGTTTGGTTACACGCCAAAGCGTACAAAACGCCGCCGCGGTTCGTAAAGCCAAGAAGATGCTGCGTAAAGCATTTGAAAATTCTATGGCAGAGAAAGGCACTTCAGTCGTAGAATTTGTGTCTACCTGCTCATCGGGTTGGAAAATGACTCCAGAACAAGCTAACAAATGGATGGAAGAGAATATGTTCTCATTCTATCCGCTGGGTGATTTAAAGAATGTAGAATAGCTAAACAGTCAAAGAAGAAATGAAACATGAAATAATTATAGCCGGATTTGGTGGACAAGGCGTTTTATCAATGGGTAAGATTTTGGCTTATTCCGGACTGATGGAAGGTAAAGAAGTTTCTTGGATGCCTTCGTACGGACCAGAGCAACGCGGTGGTACAGCGAATGTTACAGTTATTCTAAGCGATGATCCGATCAGCTCTCCCATCTTAAATGAATACGACATTGCGATTATCCTCAACCAGCCCTCTTTAGAGAAATTTGAAAGTAAGGTAAAGCCCGGTGGTGTACTTATTTATGACGGCTACGGAATCCATACCGAAATCAAGCGCAAAAATATCGAAGTCTATCGCGTAGATGCAATGGATGCCGCAGCAGAAATGCAAAATTCCAAAGCGTTCAATATGCTTATTTTAGGCGGATTGCTAAAGGTTGTCCCTATGGTTAAGATGGAAAACGTCCTTTTAGGCTTGAAGAAATCCTTGCCGGAACGCCATCACCACCTGATTCCCATGAACAAAGCGGCCATCTTGAAAGGCATGGAAATCATACAGAAGATAGACTAATTCAAAGAAGAGCGTTTTCTACGGACAAAGAAAGTTCCTTTCTATATTCGTAGAAAATCACTTTCTGTATTCAGTGAAGTATTTTTCGTCCTCCTGAAAAAATAATAAAGACAAGGTGTTTCTTTTCGGAGAAATGCCTTTTTTATATCTTTGCGCCGATGAAACGAGGATTATATTTACTCATATGGATACTTATACCTGTCGCGCTCTTTGGCCAAGCCCGCCGGGGAGGAAGAAGCGGCGGTTTTTCCCTCTCTACACTATCGAAAGGTAATATAGCCATAGCCGATAGCCTGCTCGCGAAAGACAGTACCGAACAGAAAAGTAAACGTATCATCGCTTACCAACTCACTCCGCTTTTAGGAGAGACCTACATTGCCCCAATGGATACTGGCATACTGAATACCGTGAATAATACGATAGTGGAGGGAAAAGGATTAGCCATCGGCTATTTAGCTAATTTAGGCTCTCCGGCTCAAAGCCGCATTTTCAACGAACGCAAAGAGGCACGTGATTTTATATTTGCCGATGCCTACGATTATTATATTACCACGCCTGAGAATGCAAAGTTTTATGACACAAAGCTACCTTTTACCGACATCATGTACACTTCTGCCGGAGGAAGTTCAAGCAAAGAGGAGGAACTAAAGGGAGTATTGGCATTAAACTTCGGGAAGAAGATTAACGTCGGAGGGGAATTCGATTATATTTACGGGCGAGGCTTCTATTCGTCGAACGGTAACAAGCTCATCAGCTATCGCCTTTTTGGGAGCTATCGCTCAGACCGGTATGAGCTGAATGCTTTCATTGGCAATTTCAATTTTGTAACACATGAAAACGGAGGATTGGCAGATGACACCTATCTTACCGATCCTGATTCACATACCGAAGGAAGAAGGCAATCCCTTTCCACAGATTATCCTGTTCTCTACACAGATGTGTTCAACCGTGTACGAGGAAAGCAATACTTTTTTACGCATCGTTATAATTTAGGTTTTACAAAAACATTAGAAGAAACTGACGAGGATGGATATGCCAAAGAAGTATTCATTCCGGTTTCAAGCATTATACATACTTTTCAATATGAAGACTATAAACGGAGGTTTATCTCTGATGATAATAGCTATGCAATAGACACACTATTCAACAACGGGCAGCCGCTCAATACAGATGACTATCTGAATGATGTCTATTATTCATGGAACATGAAAAACACGTTAGCCCTATCCCTCCGGGAAGGATTCCAGAATTGGGCTAAATTCGGATTAACTGCATTTGTCAATTTCGAGAAGAGACGTTATCGAATGCAAAATGCAAAAAGTACGGAAGAGAATACTCCCATAGTAGGAGAAAATGTTATTTCTCAGCCCTCTTTCTCTACTGGAGGTACTATTACTTACGATGAATTCTCCACTTATATAGGTGCTGAACTTTATAAACGTATGGGAAAACTTTTAACCTATAATGCGAGAGGAGAATTGTGTGTAATAGGGGATGATGTGGGGGAGTTTCGTGTATCCGGAGAATTACAAACCACATTCAAACTCTTTGGTAAAGAAGCTTATATCAAAGCAAACGGATACATCAAGAATGTAACTCCTGCATTCTTCCAACGCCATTATCACTCCCGCTATTTCTGGTGGGATAAAGATTTGAGTAATACACAACAATTTTATGCAGGAGGCGAAGTGAACCTCGAATCAACCGGAACTAAACTATCCGCTGGAGTAGAGAGTATCCAAAACTATATCTACTTTGCAGAATCAGGCGAACCGGAACAATATGGAAGCAATCTGCAAGTCATAACTGCTCGTTTAAAACAAAATTTCTATGTTCGTGCTTTAGGTTGGGAAAATGAATTGGCATACCAAATAAGTAGTAACCAAGATGTACTTCCTCTACCCGACTTGTGCGTTTACTCCAACCTATATCTACATTTCAAGTTGGCAAAAGTACTAAGCATTCAAATCGGTGCAGATTTGCATTACAATACAGCTTACTATGCACCCTATTTCCAACCTGCCACTCAACAATTCCAGGTACAAAACGAAGTAAAAATAGGCAATTATCCGCTGATTAATGCCTATGTTAATTTCCATTTGAAGCAGGCTCGTTTCTTCATAATGGCATACAATCTGAGTAGCCAATTCGTATCTCCCAATTATTTCTCATTAGCACATTATCCATTGAACCCCTTTATGCTAAAAATGGGCGTAGCTGTCCGATTTAATAACTGAAAAAGCCATGAAAAAGAGAAAGAAACTATTGATTATTTATCTTTTCTTACTGGGCATCGTCTTAATAACGATGGCTACTTTAGGATTATCTATTCATAAAAAAGAACCACTTTCTCCAAAAGATTATCCGGAAATCAAAAAGGAAGGCGTATTACGAATCATGACGGAATACAATCCAACCGACTATTTTGTTGAAGGAGATACGACATTAGGTTTTCAATATGAATTAAGCCAGGCCATAGCCCAATTATCCGGCCTGGAAGTACAAATTTATTTAGAGATGAATTTGGAAAAGAGTTTTGAGGAATTGAATGCACAACAGGTAGATATCATTGCCCGAAACATCCCCATTACAAGCGAAAATAAAGAGACCTATCTTTTTACAGAACCGATTATCTTGAACAAACAAGTATTGGTGCAACGTACAGCAGAGGCTAACAACGGAATCAAGCCTATTCGCAATCAAATCTATTTAGGAAAGAGAACTCTTCATATTCCAAAGGACTCACCTGCTCTACTACGGATTAAGAACTTAGAACAGGAGATAGGTGATACTATATATATAAAGGAAGACGAGCTTTATTCAGACGAACAACTTATTATTCAAGTAGCAAAAGGAGATATTGATTTAGCCGTATGCAACCAACAAAATGCGGAACGTATGCAGAAACAATATCCGGAAATAGATATCCAAACAGATATTAGCTTCACCCAATTGCAATCATGGGCTGTACGCAAAGATTCTCCTATCCTAAGAGATAGTCTGAATCAATGGTTAAACAGCTTAAAACATAATGGGCTATATGATAAAATATATAACAATTACTTTAAAACGAAATAACGAATAGATTTTAAAGGTCGTTTGGCGAATTAAAAACATGAGATTTGACGAATTAAATTTAGAAGATGCAATATTAGATGGGCTTGATGCCATGAACTTTCAAAAAGCAACGCCCGTACAAGAACAAACTATACCTGTCATTTTAGAAGGGAGAGATATTATTGCTTGCGCCCAAACCGGCACAGGAAAAACAGCGGCCTATGTGCTACCTATTATTAATGAGCTATACAAAGGAGGTTATCCGGAAAATGCCGTGAATGCAATCATTATGGCTCCAACACGCGAATTAGCCCAGCAAATAGACCAACAAATTGAGGGATTCAGCTATTTTGCACCAGTCTCGGCCGTTGCTATCTATGGAGGTACGGATGGCATTACATGGGAACAACAAAAGCGAGGCTTGGAAATGGGAGCTGATATCGTTATTGCTACACCGGGACGATTATTGTCTTATATTAAATTAGATACGGTGGATTTATCACAGGTATCCTATTTTGTATTGGATGAAGCTGACCGTATGCTTGACATGGGATTTTATGATGATATCATGCAAGTATACAAACAACTTCCACAAAGCTGTCAAATCATTATGTTTTCTGCCACTATGCCTCCCAAGATTCGTACTTTAGCCAATACAATACTTAAGAATCCAACGGAGATACAGATAGCCATATCCCGCCCACCGGAATCTATCATGCAAACCGCTTATATCTGCTATGATGCGCAAAAGCTCAAAATCATAAAAGAGCTATTCAGCCATAGTCATCCACAACGTGTGATTATATTCTCTTCCTCAAAGCTAAAAGTAAAAGAACTGACCAAAACATTACGGAATATGCATTTCAATGTAGCCGAAATGCATTCAGACTTGGAGCAGACTCAGCGTGAAGAGGTTATGAAAGAGTTTAAGAATGGGAAAGTAGATATATTGGTTGCAACTGACGTAGTAGCACGTGGCATCGACATCAATGATATCCGATTGGTAATAAACTATGACATTCCACACGACCCGGAAGATTATATACACCGCATTGGACGTACTGCACGTGGTACAAATGGAGAAGGACTTGCCATCACTTTTGTCGGCGAGGAAGAGCAACAGGCATTCAAACGCATCGAAAAGTTCTTGGGCAAAACCATTTATAAAATACCTATCGACCCTGCATTAGGTAAGGTTCCTGAATATAAGCCGGAGAATAAGTCAAAAAAGCAGGGGAAACAACGGAAAAGTAACCAATCTCATCCCAAAAGAACAGCAAGTCGTAATAGAAAGAAAGGCAATGGCTAAGCATATTTAAAATAACGTGAGTTCGATATAAAAAAGTAGATTGAGGCAGGAGAACGGTTCCCTGTTTACA
>CAZOKT010000116.1:0-7383 GCA_964580505.1 uncultured Parabacteroides sp.
AGGACCCTCTGATTAACAGTCAGATGCTCTAACCAACTGAGCTAAGGAAGAATGTGTATTATCCAGACCTCTTTCTAAATTTGCAGTGCAAAAGTACTTCGTATTTTCTAAATATGCAATATATTTGCAGAAAAATTTCAGGGAAATGAAGATTTTAGGTTTAGGCAATGCTTTGGTGGATGTTCTATCAAGGTTGGACAGTGATGATTTATTGAAAAAAATAGGAATCCAGAAAGGTGCAATGGATATGATTTCCAAAGAGCAAATGATTGTAATTCGGAAGTTTCAGGAAGATGCAGAAACCGTACAAACCCCCGGAGGAGCAAATTGCAATACAATGCGAGCGATAGCTCTTTTAGGTGGTGAATCTGGATTTATTGGAAAAGTAGGGAATGATGCCTTAGCCTTATTTTACGATGAGGCGATTCGCCATTCGGGTGCAGCTTCTTATCTAATAAAGAGCGAAGGTATGTCCGGATCGTGCACCGTATTTATTTCGCCAGACGGAGAGCGAACGATGGGTACTTATTTAGGTCCGGCTCCGACAATGATTCCGGAAGATATTACTGATGATATCCTCCAGCAATACGACTGCCTCCATATAGAAGGTTATTTGATTGTCAATGAGGTTTTGGTACGAGAAACGATGAAGAAAGCAAAACGTTTAGGTCTGAAAGTGGCATTAGACCTTGCGAATTATAATATAGTCCATGCCTATAAGGACTTATTGGAGGATGTGATTCCGCAATATGTCGATATCCTTTTTGCTAATGCCAGCGAAGCGGAAGCCTTTACCGGCCTGACAGCTCAAGAAGCTGTCAAAGCATTGGAGCAGCAAGTGGACATTGCCTTGGTAACCTTGGGCAAAGAAGGATCGTTGATAGGTAACCGCGGGAAGTTCTACCACGTTCCTGCAGAAGGAGGCAAACCAATTGATACAACAGGAGCAGGTGATAACTTTGCCGCAGGGTTCTTCTACGGACTGTCTGTCGGTGCAACATTAGAACAGTCTGCCCGTATCGGTTCCTTGTTGGCTGGATATGTCATCGATGTCATCGGTCCGCAGATACCGACAGATAAATGGGAACAAATAAAGTTAAAAGCAAAAGCTATATTAAATTAAGCCGAAGAGAAATTATACTTTTACATATTTTTAAATAAGATACGAATGCAACATAAAAAAATTTTTGGTTGGTTGTGCGCATTATTGCTCTTTGGAGCTGTTATTCCGGCACAGGCACAAGAAGAAAAAGATACTCACTTCGAAGTGAGTAAAAACCTTGAAATTCTCAATGCTTTAGTCAAAGAGATGGAAATGTTCTACGTAGACACCGTTGACATTGACAAGACCGTTAGACGAGGTATCGACGCGATGTTGAGAGGCTTAGACCCATACACGGAGTATATTCCGGAGCAGGAAATAGATGATTTCAAGCAAATGGTAACAGGCGAGTACGGAGGTATGGGCGCGTATATACGGCAACGTAATGAGAAAGGCAATGTGATGATAGTAGAGCCTTTTGAAGGTATGCCTGCAGCTGAGGCTGGACTTAAAGCAGGAGATTTGATATTGGCCATTGACACAACGGACGTTTCCAGCTTCACCAACGATAAAGTGAGTGCAATGTTGAAGGGTGTCCCAAATACAAAGATAACATTGACTATCCAACGTCCGGGTGAAAAGAAACCACGCAAAGTAGACATAATCCGCAAGCAAGTGCAAATCAATCAGGTTACTTGGTACGGAGTTCGTGGTGACAGTATCGGATATATCCACCTAAAAAGCTTCACAGATAAGTGTGCGCAAGAGGTAAAAGATGCTTTCTTAGACCTGAAGAACAACCACCATATCAAAGGACTCGTGCTGGATTTGCGCAACAACGGAGGTGGTGTATTGGAATCGGCTGTGCAAATAGTCAGTATGTTCGTACCCAAAGGCAGTATTGTACTCTCGACGAAATCGAAGCATTCTCAGCTCGATAGGACGTATCGCACTTCAAACGAACCGATAGACACCGTTATGCCTTTGGCAGTACTCATTAACGGGAATTCGGCATCGGCAGCCGAGATTGTATCTGGTTCATTGCAGGATATGGACCGTGCCGTGTTAGTGGGACAACGGTCATACGGTAAGGGTCTGGTACAATCTACGCGAGACTTGCCTTACAACGGAAGCCTAAAGGTAACCATCAGTAAATACTATATTCCCAGCGGACGTTGTATTCAACAGTTGGATTATACACACCGCAAAGCAGACGGTTCAGTAGCTGCTATCCCTGACAGCCTTACACATGTGTTTTATACAGCTAACGGCCGACCCGTACGTGATGGAGGTGGCGTACGCCCTGAGTTTGAAGTTAAGGAACCTACTGTGCCAAGTATGATGTACTACTTGATGACCGACACCGCATTTTTCGACTTCATTACGTTATGGGCTCAGCAACATGAAACCATTCCTTCGGTAGAGGAATTCACTGTTTCCGAAGAGGATTTTGAGGCACTCAAACAGTATGAAAAAGAGAAATATTTTACGTATGACAGACAGAGCGAGAAAATACTGAAGAATCTTCGAGAGGTCGCCGAATTTGAAGGTTATCTTGCAGAAGAAGACTCAGCTTGGATTAAAAACTTGGAAGCGAAGCTTACACCGAATTTAGACCAAGATTTTGACCGATTCAAGGCAGAGGTGAAACGATTGATGGAGTCGGAGATAGTGAAACGTTACTATTATCAACGCGGAGAATTGCTTGTCAGCTTGAAAGATGATGACTGCCTTGAAAAGGCACTCGAAATCCTGGCTAACCACAATTTATATCACGAAACACTTAGCACACCAAATAAATAAATATGGCAAAAATATTAGTAACCTATAACATGTTCCGCGAGGGATTCAAGGAACTGGAAGATAAGTATGAGGTAACATTCCCCGATGGACGAGATTTCACTTATGAAGAGGTATATAAGATGCTACCGGAATATGACGTACTCTGCTCTATGTTTAATTTTCCGGTAAATAAAGAATTGATAGATAATGCCCCAAATCTGAAGCTGGTATCGAATTATGCCGTCGGGTATGATAATATCGACGTAGTTTATTGCTTGGAAAAAGGGATAACGGTAACGAATACACCGGAACCTGTTACAGCTCCGACGGCGAATATCGCACTGGGTTTAATGCTTGATACAGCAAGGCGCATCACGGAGTACGACCGCAAGTTGCGTACGAAAACGCTTAATGGGGGAGTATTGAAAAACTTAGGCATGCCGGTAACGGGACAAACATTGGGTATTATAGGTTTTGGACGTATCGGAAAAGCATTGGCACGCAGGGCTGTGGCTTGCGGTATGGAAGTCATATACAACAAAAGGCATCCGCTTTATATAGACGAAGAGACTAGACTGAATGTTACCTATGCTTCTAAGGAAGAGCTCTTGAAGAAAGCGGACTTTGTATCCATCAATGCGCCATATACGCCGGAAACGCACCATCTCATTGGTGAGGCAGAATTACGGATGATGAAGCACTCGGCTATATTAATAAATACAGCCCGCGGTGCATTGGTTGATGAACATGCATTGGTAAGAGCATTGAAGGAAGGATGGATATATGGTGCAGGATTAGATGTATTCGAGTTTGGAGACCGCCCCCTACCGGAACTCTTAGAAATGGAGAATGTAGTCCTCACTCCGCATATTGGTACGCAGACCTACAAGTCTCGTGTCGAAATTGCGCAAACGGTATGTAACAATGTGATTGGTTTTCTCGAAAAAGACCGCCCCATAAACCGCGTTTTGCACCCATGAGTACTTCTGTGCAGATTATCGAAGAACTCCAACGAATAGGTACGCCTGATAAGGCTGTCCATCTGAGCCGCTTCTTCAAGACCGGTAAAGGCGAATATGGCGAAGGAGACTGCTTCTTGGGGATTCCTGTTCCTGAAACACGCCGCATCGCCAAGGCTCATTTGGATACACCGTTCGAGGAGCTGCATACCTTATTGGAAAGCAAATGGCACGAGGCGCGTCTCTGCGCCCTGCTTATCTTGGTGGAACGTTTCAAGAAGAAAAAGATAAGCGATGAAGAGCGTGCTGCCATCTATGACTTTTATCTACAACACACGAAACGTTGCAATAACTGGGATTTGGTAGACTTGTCTTGTCCGACCATTGTAGGTGGTTATCTTCTGAAGCAGACCAATCGCAACGTACTCTATCGTTTGGCAGAGAGTGATAATCTTTGGGAACAACGTATTGCGATGGTTTCCACCTATACTTTCATATATAATAAGCAATTCGATGATGCCCTCGCATTGGCAAAGCAATTGATGACTCACAAGCATGACCTGATGCACAAAGCCGTAGGATGGATGCTCCGTGAAATAGGCAAACGAGACCGTCTCACGCTCACTGCCTTTTTAGAAAAATATGCCACACAATTACCCCGCACCGCCCTCCGTTATGCCATCGAACATTATCCGGAAAAAGAGAGGAAATATTATATGCAAAAACAGTAATCTCTTTTTGGATAATGAAACAAGAGATTATTCAGTCTTTACAGGCTTGGGCAGAGAAATACAACACGAAAGAATTTATAGAAAAAGACCCTATACAATTCCCACATCGCTTTACGGATAAACGGGATATTGAGATTTCGGCATTCCTGACGGCATGGATATCGTTCGGGCGGCGAAGTCATATATTGGCGAAGGCAGAAGAAATGCATGAACTGATGAATCAGCAGCCTCACACATTCATTCGCGAAGCACAATTTGCTGAGATTCATCGGCGTGCAGAGTGTGAAGGTTCGCGGAACACTTTCTATCGTTTCTACACCTATGCAGATCTGTTCATTTTATGTAAGCGTTTACATCACATTTATACAGAGTATGAAAGTATGGAAGATGCGTTGATAGCGATGTATTCGGAATCCTCAATTCGAAAATTGCAGATGCTGTTTGCTTCAATAAAGGGCATACCCGTTTTAGACAGTACATCAGCTTGCAAACGATTGGCGATGTTCTTACGTTGGATGGTACGGCGCGACGGAATCGTGGACTTTGGCATTTGGAAACATCTATCTCCGGCAGAGTTAATTATTCCTTTAGACACACATGTTTTCCAAATCTCTCGAACATTAGGATTGACCACACGGAAAACGGCCGATTGGAAAACAGCCACAGAGATTACCGAAAACTTAAAAACCATTTTCCCGGAAGACCCTTGTTTAGGTGATTTTGCACTTTTCGGATATGATGTGACAAACTCCTGAAGATGTTCTCAGGAAGAAAAATAAGGCAGGACTATGCTTACATGATATTCTTAATATGAATTAAAATATAAAATGAATCATGTATTTCCATTAACTCTACTTATACAACAAACTTTAATTTGATACGCATAAAACGCGATAATTGGTACTGTACCAAACTGACAATTGATACAGTACCAACGGGTCGTTACGTACTGTATGTACCGATTTATAGGTACTGTATGAACTGACAACTACGTACTGTATCAATTTTTTGACACCTCCAAAATCACTGTTTTAGTTGATTTATATCAAAAAAATTGAGATTTCGAGAAGAAAAATTGAAAAAGTAAGAAATAATATCTATCTTTATAATAGAATACAAATGGAGGATTCAGGTCTATCCTTAGTTTTATTTTACACGTTTATTTTTGTATAATTTATTACTTTGTTTTGGAAGATATTTTACAGAATTTAAGTAATCAGGGTAAGAGTTAAAATCTTTTCCAAATAAATCAAAAATAGCATTCTTAATACACTTGTTTGCTGGTTCCACAAATATGTCTATATTTGGACATTAATCATATTAAATAATCATATCATGAACTCCACTTTTCAGATTTCAGAAGTATTCCAAAGTAGCTGGAAATATGTGAAGACCCAGATTTGGGTATTGGCAGGGCTCCTTATCGGGATGTGCTTAATTTCTCTCGTTATCAACCTTTTCACTATACCGTTACAAGACTCTGTTTTCGGAATGTTAATCGCTTATTTGATTAGTCTGATTATTTCGGCGGTTTTTTGTATAGGCTATACGAAGAATATGTTCCAGACGATGGATGGCGACGAACCGCAATTTTCAGCTTATTTGCAGAACTTTCCGAAGATTATCAATATGTTGGTTGCGAATATCCTAATGAGCATTATTGTCTGTGTCGGGTTGTGTATTTTTGTGTTACCTGGCATTTATCTGTATCTCCGCTTGCAATTTTTTGTGCAATTCATAGTGGATGAGGATGCAGGGATTATCGATTCATTAAACCGCAGCTGGAAAGTCACAAAGGGAAAAGAAATGTCTTTATTATTGCTCGCGCTTACGGAAATATTTATTTTTATTATAGGCGCAATTCTGTTTGGCATCGGTTTATTTATCGCTATACCGGTAAATTTCATGATGAATTGCTATGTTTATCGGAAATTAAACAGACTGAAAGCACCGGAAGCATAAGATAGTGCAAATAATAAAGAGAAGCCTTTCCTCATTATAAGATATTCTTATTCAAACCGGAAAGGCTTTGCTTTAGAAATGCATAGAAATATAAATACCGCAACTCCCCTCACCGGCAATCGGACTGAGTGTCAGATTATGTTTCTTGGCAAGCGGACGGGTGAATATATAAGAACTTCCTGCTCCAATAATGGCTCCTGTCGCCACATCCCACCAATCATGCTTCTTCCCGTAAACACGACTCCAACCCACATAAGTAGATAGAACATAAGCCGGGATACCCCATTTCCATCCATAGCGACGCTGGATAAAGGCGGCTCCGGCAAAAGACACGGAGGTATGCATTGAAGGAAAAGAACGATTATCGCTATGGTCAGGACGCTCTTTCTTGACGATATATTTGAGGGCATAAGTCGCACCTAAAGTAGTAACACCGGCTAATACACCTTGTTTCAATCCTTCCCAATCCTGAAGGATAAGTACCGTAGCCAAACTGGCAACCGGTGTGGCAAAAACTAAAACATCACCTGACGTACGCACAGCTTTACGACTTCCATCTATTTCCTGTGCTTGCATCGAGAATACAAAGCAACATAATGCCACTAATAGGAAGCCTAATCGCCTGGTCTGATTTCTATGTTGTGCCATAATAATGCTGATACATGAGTTCGACGAACCAAGACAAAATTACATAATTATTTTGTATGAGGCTACTCTCGAACTCATGTAAAATAGCATTCACAGCTCCAATTTAGTAACCTTGAGTGATAATACATATGTATTTAACGTGAGTTCGATATAAAAAATAAGTAAGGACATGAACCGACATCGGCTTGTGGATACTACCTCCGGACTACACAGGTTCAACCTCTAAGGCACTTAGGTAACACCTCTGAGGCATTTAGGT
>CAZOKT010000117.1:0-7337 GCA_964580505.1 uncultured Parabacteroides sp.
AACAAGCCTAAAATTTCAGAGTGCATGAAGCGGTAAGTTCACGCACTCTGAAGTTCGTAAGTTCAAGGTGTATGAAGTTATAAGTTCATGCACTCTGAAGAGAATGGATGCTATAAAAAGCAGAAAAAGACTACCTCAAAAGCCATAAAAGCATCCGGATTTCCATCGAGGGTATGAATAGGGAACCGTCTCCTGCCGTAATCTGCTTTCTTATATCTAACTCACGTTAAAGTAAGAGTGTTGGCATTGAAAAGTTTCTCCCGCACCCCTGCGGGAAGCCAGCGCGCATCGCGAAACCGTCTCGCAGAGCTGCATGGCGTTTTCCTCTATCAATAAGTGTGCGCCCACTGATAAACAACGTGCAAAACCCTCAAATGGAAAAAGAAATGAACTACCTCATATTGGCGATGTGCTGTTCTCGTTCAAGCTCATCGGTCGTGGAACGGCCAGCGCCAAGGTGGCACCATCCGTCCCGACGAGGATTAATGAACTACTATATAATCTGTATCAATTAGCCATTTCAGAGAGGAACTTAATGCGAATCAGACGGATTTCATCTTCTGTATAATCACCCCCTAATTCTTCAATTGCTTCTTCCAAATCATCGGTTTCCGAATCTTTGAAATAGTCATAGATGTCCTGAATGTGGTCTTCATCCATTACATCATTCAAAAAATAGTCAATATTGATACGTGTACCAGAATATACGATTGCCTCTATTTCATCCAATAGTTCGTTAAATTCTAATCCTTTGGATACAGCTATATCATCTAAAGCCACTTTTCGGTCGATACTTTGAACAATCCAGACTTTCAATTTGGATTTATTCGCAACGGTACGTACGCGTAAGTCTTCCGGACGTTCAATTTCATTTTCTTCTACATGCTTTTTTATCAGAGCAATAAACTCTGCACCGTAACGTTTTGCCTTGCCTGCTCCGACACCTGGAATGTTCTGTAATTCTTCTAATGTTATCGGGTATGTTGTAGCCATAGCCTCCAATGAGGGGTCTTGGAAGATAACGAAAGGCGGAACTTCTAAACGTTTAGAAAGTTTCTTTCTCAAATCTTTCATCATGGCGTACAAAACCGGATCTACAGCACAAGATGCACCTCCTCGTACCGGAACATCTTCCGCTTCTTCTTCAAACTCATGGTCTTCGGTAATCTTGAAAGAGACGGGCTTCTTCATGAACTCTTTGCCTTTTGGCGATATTTTCAATAAACCGTAGTTCTCAATATCTTTTGTTAGATACCCGGCAATTAGAGCTTGTCGGATTACCGCATTCCAAGTTTTTTCATTTTCATCCTGACCGGAGGCAAAGACTTCGAGTTCATTATGCTTATACGATTGTATTTCTGAAGTCTCATTTCCAACCAGCATATTTACGATATATTCTGCTTTAAATTTTTCTTTCAATGTACTGATTACTTCCAATACAGCACTCAGCAATTCTTTAGCTTCCACTTGTTTCTTAGGATTCAAACAGTTATCACAATTACCACAATTATCTTCTGGATATATTTCTCCAAAATAGTGGAGTAAGACTTTTCTTCTGCAGACTGATGTTTCGGCATAAGCCGCTGTTTCCAGCAGCAATTGTTTACCTATTTCTTGTTCGGCTACAGGTTTGCCTTGCATGAATTTTTCTAATTTCTGCAAGTCTTTATAAGCATAAAATGCAATACATTTGCCTTCTCCGCCATCGCGTCCCGCACGTCCGGTTTCTTGATAATATCCTTCCAGACTTTTTGGAATATCGTAATGTATTACATAACGTACGTCTGGTTTGTCAATACCCATACCAAAGGCAATGGTTGCAACAATCACATTGACTTTTTCCATCAGGAAAGCATCCTGATTGGTTGAGCGCACCTGCGAATCCATTCCGGCATGATAGGGTAACGCATTAATTCCGTTTGCTTTTAATATATCCGCAAATTCTTCTACTTTTTTGCGGCTTAAGCAATATATAATACCAGATTTACCTTCATTGCTTTTGATAAACTTGATAATATCTCGGTCTATATTGGCCGTTTTAGGACGTACTTCATAATACAGATTGACACGATTGAAAGAAGATTTGAATACGGTGGCGTCCGTCATTCCTAGATTCTTTTGAATATCGTGTTGTACTTTCGGTGTGGCGGTAGCTGTCAACGCAATTAATGGACGTTTACCTATTTCATTAATAATTGGACGAATCCTTCGATACTCCGGTCGGAAATCATGACCCCATTCTGAGATACAATGAGCCTCGTCTACAGCATAGAATGATATCTTTACTTGACGTAGAAATTCTACATATTCATCTTTGGTCAATGATTCTGGTGCGACATAGAGCAGTTTCGTTTTTCCGGATACTATATCGCTTTTAACTTGGTCGATGGCTGATTTGCTCAGTGAAGAATTGATGAAATGGGCAACCCCATCTTCTTCACTGAAATTACGCATGGCATCTACTTGATTTTTCATCAAAGCAATAAGTGGTGATACAACAATAGCTGTACCTTCCATCATAAGGGAAGGCAACTGATAGCATAGTGACTTGCCTCCGCCGGTAGGCATTAATACAAATGTATCTTTTCCTACCAGCACATTTTCAATGATCGCTTTTTGATTTCCTTTGAATGTATCAAAACCAAAATGTTTTTTCAATGCCTCTGTTAATTTGTCTTTTTTAGCCATACTCAATTATTAGAAATAGGTTTACTTTTTATCCTGCCATCTGTAATCGGTTTACATCTGATTTTGCAAATTTATCTTTTGCATATTCCAGAGTTACATAGAGTTCTTTTTGGTTTTCCGATGGCATGCTAAACATGGCATCCATCATAATTGCTTCTACGATTGAACGCAGCCCACGTGCACCTAATTTGAACTCTAATGCTTTGTCTACGATAAACTCATAGACAGATTCATCAAACATCAACTGAATATTATCCATTGCAAACAATTTAATATATTGCTTGATGATCGAGTTCTTAGGTTCTGTCAAAATGTTACGCAAAGCCTGGCGATCTAATGGATTTAAATATGTCAAAATCGGTAAGCGACCTATAATTTCGGGGATTAATCCAAATGATTTTAAATCAGCCGGAGTAATATATTTTAATAAGTTATTACGATCAACTTGAGCTGTATCTTTACTCGCTGCATAACCCACGACATACGTATTCAAACGTTGGGCAATTTTCTTTTCGATGCCATCAAATGCTCCTCCGCAAATAAACAAAATGTTTTTTGTGTCTACCGGAATCATTTTTTGTTCAGGGTGTTTACGCCCACCCTGAGGTGGAACGTTTACTATCGAGCCTTCCAGCAATTTTAGTAACCCTTGTTGAACTCCCTCGCCACTAACGTCCCTTGTAATTGATGGATTATCTCCTTTACGGGCAATCTTATCAATTTCATCAATAAATACAATGCCCCGTTCTGCTGATTCTACATCATAATCAGCAGCTTGTAGCAAACGGGTTAAAATACTTTCTATATCTTCTCCCACATATCCGGCTTGTGTTAATACAGTCGCATCTACAATAGCAAACGGTACATGTAATAGTTTGGCAATTGTACGTGCCAATAATGTCTTTCCTGTACCTGTTGAACCAACCATGATAATATTCGACTTTTCTATTTCTACATCATCATTTGTCTCTTCTTGTAATAATCGTTTATAGTGGTTATAAACCGAAACAGACAAATAACGTTTTGCATCATTTTGTCCTATTACATATTGGTCTAAAAATTTTTTTATATCTCCGGGTTTAGGTAGATCTTCCCGCTTGATATCTAATTTCGTTTTTTTATTCCCTAATTGTTCTTTAACTATCTCGTATGCTTGTGTGGCACATTCGTCGCAGATTGCCCCCTTAATACCATTTATTAATAGCTTTATGTCCTGGCTTGGTCGTCCGCAAAACGAACAAGAATCGCCTGTTTTGGCCATATAATTTCTTTATGTTTAGGAATTAATGTTTTGTTTTCGCGCTAGGATGTCATCAATCATACCATATTCTTTTGCTTCCTCTGCATTCATCCAAAAATCACGGTCACTATCTCGTGCCACTTCTTCAAATGGTTTGCCAGAATGGTTGGAAATAATCGTATATAGTTCTTTTTTGACCTTCAATATTTCACGTGCAGTGATTTCAATGTCTGAAGCTTGTCCTTGAACACCACCTAACGGTTGATGAATCATTACGCGTGAATGCTTCAGTGCAAAACGCTTTCCTTTGGTTCCAGCTACTAAAAGAATAGATGCCATTGAAGCTGCTATGCCCGTACAAATGGTTGAGACATTAGAGCCGATAAACTGCATTGTATCATAAATTCCATATCCGGCATATACCGAACCTCCCGGCGAATTGATATAGATTGAAATATCTTTGCCTGGATCGCTCGAATCCAAATATAGTAATTGAGCTTGAATTACATTGGCTGTATAATCATCTATTTGTGTCCCTAAGAAGATAATGCGGTCCATCATTAAACGGGAAAATACATCCATCTGAGCTACGTTCAACTGACGTTCTTCGATAATTGTCGGTGAAATGTAGCTGCTGGTAATATTTATATAACTATCTAGTGCAGTCCCGCTCATTCCCAAATGTTTAGTAGCGTATTTTCTGAAATCTTCCATATTATATATATTAATCATAAAAATCCAAAGAAAAGGAACAAAAAGGGATTTCCCCTGTATTTCTCTCAACGGATAAACAAAGTTATAAATAAATTTCCAAAAGGAGTAATTTATTTATCCTTTCCGTCAAGATATTTTTGAGGAAAATCCCTTTCTTGTTTATTTTAGGCTTGCTTTTTTAACTTTTTAGGCCTGTTCGGTACTAAATAGCTTAGAAAACTCTTCTGTTGAGACTTCTTTAATATCTGTGGTTATTTGCTCTTTCAGCCAGTTTGCCAGCTTTTCTTCTATGGTTCGTTCTATGATGTTTTGTACGGTCTGTTTGTTCTTCATCATTTCTTTTGCATAGTTATTCAGTACATCTTCTGGTACAGACAACATACCGTATTGCGCAAATTGTGCTTTTGCAACACGTGTGGTATATTCTTCAACTTCATTGTCCGATACATTCAAGTCGTTTGTCTTAATTAAATAATCTCTGATTAAATGGAATGTAAGGTCTTGGATGATATGAGGATACTCTTTCTCAATATTCTCAACTGTATTCTTTGAGTTTGAAATGAGCAACCAGCGTTTCAATATATCATCTGCAAAATTCAAATCACCGACTTTCTTTATCAAGAAATCACGAGCATCGTTCAGGAATTTGAAGTTACTTTGTGGTTCGAGCTGTTCTTTTAAAGCTTCTCTGATTTTGTTTTTAAATTCTTCCTCGCTTGTTATCACATTTTCACCAAATACTTTGTCGTAGAGTTCTTGATTTAGCTCTGCATTCTTATGGCGTGTGATTTCTTTGATCTCGAAGCTGAAATCTCCTGTTAGATTGGGTACTTGTTCTTTTGAAATATGCAACAAGTTAGCTATCTCGGCTTCCGCATTTTCAAATGCCTTGTTTGGGTTGAATACAATTACGGTATTAACCTTTGCGCCGATGAATTTAGCTTTCTCTATATCATCCTTAATATATAAAGGCATCAATACGCCATTCTCAACAATGATACCTCCTTCTTTCGGACTCCCGTTTTCTAACTCGGCAATAGTCCCTTTTACCAAATCTTTCTCTTCTACATCTTCTACTTTGTCATAAGTACCGAAGTTCGCGGCGTAAGCTTCTACTTGCTTATTGACCATTTCGTCATCAATTTTGATTTGATAGTAAGGTAAGGTATCGTCCTTGCTTAAATTGATATAGATTTCTGGGGCTAAGGCAATATCAAAGTTGAATACGAAGTCTTCTTGTGTGTCGAAATCAACCACAGAAGGTTCTGTTTCGCTTGTCAAAGGTTCACCTAATGTGTGCAGGTTGTTCTCTTGGATGTATTTGTACAAGTTTTGAGAAACAAGGTTGTTTACCTCTTCTACTAAAACGTGTTTGCCATACATCTTTTTTATCATGCCCATCGGGACTTTCCCTTTACGGAAGCCTGGGACATTAGCTTTCTGACGTAAACTGCGTAGGTTCTTATCTACTGCTGCTTCGTAGTCAGACTTTACTATTTCTAATCGGATGACCCCGCGTACGGAATCATTGTTAATGAGAGAAACGTTCATTCTGAGTGATTTATTTAATTAATTATTTAATTCAACATTTAGAGCGCAAAATTAGGGTTATTCTTTTAATATCGCAAATTGTTTCAGCAAATTGTTGTGAACTTATGGACTCGTAAAATCATTAGTACTGCAGTTGTCAGATGATTTCTTGTTTTTATCTTTTTGATTCAATTTTCTTTAAAGAGGTTATTTCCCTCCTACTTGAAGTCCTATCTTATCGAAGAAAGTGCCGGTATGTACAGGATAGAAAAAATATTGCGGACGCATTTTGCCTCGTAAGGGATCATAATCAAAGTTAACTCCGATACCAAAACTGATGTTATCACCCAATTTGAATTCCATAGCACCACCTACACTTGTCCGGTTCAACTCTGGATTCAGCACCATAAAAGGGTCGGCGATTAAAGAGGTGGGGTAGATTTGGTTTTTTTCGTAAAATGCATAGGAACTCCATACTTTGAACGTCATCCAATCGGTCATCTGATATTGAGCTAAGAGACTGAAGCCTCCGAAGAGGGCGGCATTGGGTGTGTAAGGCGTATAGAATCGTCCTCCAAATGCACCACCTGACAAAGTAAAAGTACCAAAACTTTGGCTGATAGCGGCGTTCACGATGTTGATTCCTCCTGAACCAGGCCAAGTGGATTGCATACTATTTATCTCGAATAGCGAAAGATCTCCAATAGGATAGAATGCGTATTCGTTATAATCAAAAGCCATTGGATTTGTGTGGCGCAACATAGACGCGTAAGGATTGAAGAAAGGCTGATATGCTTTAGAGAGTGTGTTCATATTCATCGGTCGATCAACTTCTGGAGAAGATAGGAATCCCAAAGCAATACTTTGCTCTGCTAAGTCCATATATTTCTGATAAATATCTGTATAACGTTCTAAAAGCTGGCGATGTCGCTCTGAAATGGGAATGTAACTTTTATAAGTCGCTTCCGGAATTTGTATTGCATAATTTATTTCGGTAGGGATGGCATACAATTTCCCTTCTTTATCCACGATGAATTTCAATCTGCTTTGCGCAAAACAATAACAGATGCTCCAAACTAATAATCCAATGAATATGTTCAACTTTCTCATAATATTTTCTCTTTTTGTTATAGAACAAAAGTAGAAAAATGTTTTGAGAAAAATC
>CAZOKT010000118.1:0-7336 GCA_964580505.1 uncultured Parabacteroides sp.
CACGTTAGTTTACCATCTTTTGCCTTATAAATCCTATTGAAAGATGTAGATTAAACTGGTTTTGTTTGGACTATATGGTTCTTAACAAAGGAAAACAATTGTTCTTATAGTTGTTTTTAAATTAAGTGTCAAAAAGGCTATTTGGTTCTTTTTCTGCAAATTATAAATAGTAGGTAAAAACGATAAATTGGTTTCTTTTTATATAAAATTAGTCTGGTTTTCCAATGATTTTAGAGAATGAAGGTTTAAGAGATTACAAAAAGATAAAAAAGTGGCTTAATCGGAAAAATCTGGCGGTATCTTTTGTAATATTGCATCGAAAAATTTAAATGTAACAGAATGGGAGAAATTAAAGGTTATATCTTACAAGTTATAGGTCCCGTAGTGGATGTACATTTTGATAGTCCGATAGAAGAACGGATTACGCTCCCTCGTATCCATGATGCTATGGAGATAACTCGTCAGAATGGCAAGAAATTGATTGTTGAAGTTCAACAACACATTGGTGAAAATACCGTCCGAACGGTTGCTATGGATTCTACAGACGGCTTACGAAGAGGGATGGAAGCCGTTGCTTTGGGCACTCCGATTACGGTGCCAGTTGGTGACCAAGTGAAAGGACGTTTGTTGAATGTAACGGGAGATGCCATTGATGGTATGAAAGAATTAAATCGTCAAGGTGCTTTTCCTATCCATCGTGAGCCGCCCAAGTTTGATGAGCTGACCACAAGCAAAGAGGTGCTTTACACAGGTATTAAAGTTATTGATTTGTTGGAGCCTTATTTGAAAGGAGGAAAGATAGGCTTGTTTGGTGGTGCTGGTGTAGGAAAGACAGTGTTGATTCAAGAACTAATCAATAATATCGCAAAAAGAAATCATGGTTACTCTGTATTTGCAGGAGTAGGTGAACGTACTCGTGAAGGTAATGATTTGTTGCGCGAAATGATAGAATCAGGCGTAATTCATTATGGTGATGCCTTCAAAAAGAGTATGGAAGAGGGGCATTGGGATTTGTCGAAGGTTGACTATAACGAAGTAGAGAAGTCCCAAGTGACGCTGGTGTTTGGTCAGATGAATGAACCGCCCGGAGCCCGTTCTTCGGTAGCTTTGTCCGGTTTAACGATTGCAGAGTCATTCCGCGATATGGCGCAAGAAGGCGAATCGAAAGATATCTTGTTTTTTATTGATAATATCTTTCGTTTTACCCAAGCCGGTTCAGAGGTGTCTGCATTGTTGGGACGTATGCCATCAGCCGTAGGTTATCAACCGACATTGGCTACAGAGATGGGTGCTATGCAAGAGCGTATTACTTCTACGAAAAAAGGATCTATCACTTCTGTACAAGCTGTATATGTGCCAGCAGATGATTTGACCGACCCGGCTCCGGCTACGACTTTTACCCACTTGGATGCAACTACTGTATTGAATCGTAAGATTACTGAACTGGGTATCTATCCAGCTGTTGATCCGTTGGAGTCAACTTCACGTATCTTGGATCCGTTGGTTGTAGGAGAAGAACATTATAATTGTGCTCAGCGTGTAAAGCAGATTCTACAACGTAATAAGGAATTGCAAGATATTATTTCTATTTTGGGTATGGAAGAGTTATCGGATGAAGATCGTCAAATAGTGAATCGTGCTCGTCGTGTACAACGATTTTTGTCTCAGCCCTTTACTGTGGCAGAACAGTTTACGGGCGTTTCGGGCGTGATGGTGTCTATAGAAGATACAATTCGAGGTTTCAATATGATTATGGATGGAGAGACAGACGATATTCCGGAACAAGCCTTCTTGAATGTCGGAACGATTGAAGATGTGATTGAAAAGGGTAAGCGATTGGCTCAACAAGCACAATAAACACGATATGAAACTAAAGATTATAACTCCGGAAGGAACTTTGTTTGATGGAGAATCAGAAGCTGTAACTTTTCCAGGTTTAGACGGTTCGTTTGATGTACTTCCACATCATGCCCCTTTAATTACAGCTTTGCGAAAAGGAGTTGTCCGATATCGTGTAGAGGGTAAAAATCATGAACAAGCTATCGGTAGCGGATTTGTAAAGGTTGAAAATGACGAATTATCCGTCTGCGTGGAATAACAATAATTAAGTATGAGCGGTAGATTGAAAATAAAACTTTTTGGTTTGATTACCTTTATTAATGTAACAATAGGGGTCAGCCTTGGTGGTCTACTCTATACGATATGGCCGGAGCACTACTTTACGTGGTATCCTTCAATCCCATTGTTCTATTGGATAACGGCATTGGCGATGGTCTATTTCCTCGATAGTGTAAAGCATCATAAAAGGAATATGTCTATTACTATCTTTATGGTAGTACGTATGTGTCGGTTTGTTTTAGCATGTGTATATTTGTGGATGTATGCCGCACTGGTAAAAGAGAATTTGAAAGCGTTTGGCTTTACATTAATGCTTTTCTATTTTATCTATTTGGCGATGGAAACATACACGAATTACTTGTATGAAAAGAATCGGCTGAAACGTCTTAAAAAAGAACAAGATGAAAAAAACAAGAACTAATTGTTTGAAATGGGTAGCGATTATTAGCCTCTTGTTTGCTGGATTCCAGGCGAAGGCTGAGAATACAGTAAATGTGCAAGAAATCGTATTCTCGCATATTCAAGATTCTTATACGTGGCATATTACGGAATGGAACGGGCATGAAATCTCTATTTCTCTACCAATCATAGTAAAAGGTGGGGAAAGCGGATGGCATTGCTTTTCTTCTGCACGTTTGCATGACGGTTCAACGTACGAGAATTTCAAGCTGGCGCAAGAAGGTGAGTATGCAGGGAAAGTGATAGAGATACTTGCTTCTGGCGAAATCGTTCGCCCTATGGATATCTCTATTACCAAGAATGTCTGTGGTTTGTTATTAGCTTGCACGCTCTTATTGATTGGAGTATTGAAGACAGCCAATTGGTATAGAAATCATCCAGGTGAAGCTCCAGGCGGTTTTATAGGAATGATGGAAGCAGTTGTTAATTATATTCAAGAAGATGTCATCAAGAAAAGTATTGGGGAAGCGGATTATAAGCCTTTTTCCTCTTATTTACTTACGGTTTTTTTCTTCATTTTAGTTAATAATTTGCTTGGCATTATCCCTATTTTTCCAGGAGGTGCAAATGTAACTGGAAACATTGCCGTGGCGATGGTATTAGCTATTTGTACTTTCTTGGCTGTCAATCTATTCGGAACGAAAGCTTATTGGAAAGATATTTTCTGGTCGAGTACGACACCTATCTTCCTGAAATTGCCGATTCCGATTATGCCGTTCGTCGAGTTCTTCGGCATATTCACCAAGCCTTTTGCCCTAATGATTCGTCTTTTTGCCAACATCATGGCAGGGCATACCATTATTCTGGCATTGACTACATTGATTTTCATTACTGTATCAATGGGCATATGGGTGAATATCGGAATGACAATTGTATCCGTGGTATTTTGTATTTTTATGAATTGTCTCGAATTGTTCGTCGCTTGCTTGCAAGCATATATATTTACGCTTTTGTCGGCCAGCTATATAGGTTTGGCGAAAGTAAGAGAGTAGTATCTCTGATAAAAGAAAAATGAAATAGAAAATAAAAAGTTACAACTAAAAAATTAAAAACGTATGTTATCAGCTATTTTATTACAAGCAGCCTCAATGGGCTTAGCAAAATTGGGTGCAACAGTAGGAGCCGGATTAGCAGCTATAGGAGCCGGCATCGGTATCGGTTTAATTGGTAAAGGTGCTGTTGAAGCAATTGGACGCCAACCCTCTGCAGCCGGAGATATCCGTACATCGATGTTGATTATGAGTGCGTTGGTCGAAGGTGTAGCTCTGTTTGCGATTGTCGTATGTTTCCTTGGATTGTTCCAATAAACCAAAATAACAGAATATGTCATTACTAACGCCGGATTCGGGACTTCTGTTTTGGATGATTCTCTCATTCGGTATCGTTCTCGTCGTTCTGTCTAAATATGGTTTCCCGGTTATAGTCAAGGCAATTGAAGACCGAAAAGCCTATATAGAAGGTTCGCTGGAAACGGCACGCAAGGCTAATGAGCAGCTTGCTAACATCCAGAAAGAAGGAGAACGAATTCTTGCTGAGGCGAAAGAGAAACAAAATGCCATCTTAAAACAGGCAATGGCCGAAAAGGAAAGTATTATTGAAGAAGCCCGCCAAAAGGCAGAGGCTACGGCTAATTTGCAAATCCAGGAAGCAACGCGTCGTATTCGCGAAGAGAAAGAAAAGGCTATCCGCGAGGTACGTGCGGAAATTACAGATTTGTCTATTGCTATTGCTGAAAAGGTGATGCAAGATAAGATTAACCGGGATAAAAGCCAAGAGGTGATTATCAATAAATTGCTTGATGAAATGTCTATAAAATCGTAAGATATGGATTTAGGAACTATTTCATCGCGGTATGCACGGGCGTTATTCTTGTTGGCAAAAGAAAAAGGAGAAGAAAGCCTTGTATATGAAGATATGAAAATGCTTAAACAAAGTTTCCTGCTTGTGCCGGATTTGAAGGGAGTATTATACAATCCAATAATCTCGATGAAGAATAAAGAAAAGTTACTGATTGATGCGGCAGGTGTGAATGTGTCTGATTTATATAGACGCTTCGTGGGTATGATATTGCGTCATAAACGTGAGAATTGCTTGCCGTTTATTACCTATATATATATTCATCTATTTCGGCATGAAAAGAGGATTACACGTGTGTTGTTCAGTAGTGCTGTTCCTGTGAATCAGGAAACACAGCAGCATCTGATAAATCGCTTGGAGCAGGAAACGGGTAATACAATTGAGTTTACAGGTGAGGTGAAACCTGAATTAATTGGAGGTTTCCGTTTGCAGATGGGAAATTATCGGTTAGATGCAAGTTATGCTTCTCAATTGAATGATATCCGCGAACGGTTACTCAAAAGTAAATAAAGCAGAGAGAATATATGACAGATCAAATAAAAATTAGTGAAGTCTCGGCCATACTTCGCAAGGAGTTGGAAGGTATCAAAACCGGTATTAAGTTGGAAGAAGTTGGTACTGTCTTGCAAGTAAGCGATGGCGTAGTTCGAATTTATGGTCTTGATAATGCCGAAGCAAGCGAATTGCTTCGCTTTGACAATGGTATGGAGGCTATAGTGATGAACTTGGAAGAAGACAATGTAGGTGCCGTTTTGTTAGGTCCGACAGATTTGATAAAAGAAGGTGATACGGTGAAACGTACAGGTCGTATTACTTCTATTAATGTAAGCGAAAGTATGGTGGGGCGTGTAATTGATCCATTAGGGAATCCATTGGATGGAAAAGGAGAAATTACAGGTGAAACTTGTGAGATGCCTTTGGAGCGTAAAGCTCCGGGAGTTATATATCGTCAGCCGGTGAATGAGCCGTTGCAGACAGGTATTAAGGCTATTGATGCGATGATTCCTATCGGACGTGGGCAGCGTGAATTAGTCATTGGCGACCGCCAGACAGGTAAAACAGCTATTGCTATTGATACAATTATTAATCAGCGCTCAGCTTATGAAGCGGGTGATCCGGTTTATTGTATTTATGTGGCTATCGGACAGAAAGGCTCTACTGTTGCGGCATTAGTAAACACCTTGCAGGAGAAAGGTGCTATGGATTATACGATCGTAGTAAGTGCTACGGCTTCTGATCCAGCCGCTATGCAGTATTTTGCTCCATTTGCAGGTGCAGCTATCGGGGAATACTTCCGCGATACTGGTCGTCATGCGTTGGTTGTATATGATGACTTGTCTAAACAAGCGGTTGCTTATCGTGAGGTTTCGCTGATTCTTCGTCGTCCTTCAGGCCGTGAAGCTTATCCGGGTGATATCTTTTATTTGCATTCTCGTTTGTTGGAACGTGCGGCAAAGATTATTAATCAGCAGGAAGTAGCCGAGCAGATGAATGACCTGCCAGATAGTATGAAGGACAAAGTGAAAGGAGGAGGCTCATTGACGGCATTGCCTATTATCGAAACACAAGCGGGTGATGTGTCTGCCTATATCCCTACGAATGTAATTTCTATTACGGATGGACAGATTTTCTTGGAGACGGATTTGTTCAATCAGGGTAATCGTCCTGCCATCAACGTCGGGATTTCCGTTTCACGTGTGGGTGGTAATGCGCAATTGAAAGCAATGAAGAAAGTTGCCGGTACGTTGAAAATTGACCAAGCTCAGTATCGCGAGTTAGAATCGTTTGCTAAGTTCGGTGGTGAGATGGACCCAGTTACAGCATTTACGATTGATAAGGGACAGAAGAATACTCGACTCTTGATTCAACCGCAGTATAGCCCGATGCCGGTAGAAAAGCAAATTGCCGTTCTGTATTGCGGAACAAAGGGATTGCTGAAGGATGTACCACTGAATAAGGTGCACGATTTCGAGAGCCTTTTCCTTGAGTCGTTGGCGACAACCCATCAGCGAGATGTATTGGATGTATTGAAGAACGGTGTAATCAATGATGAGGTTAGCCGTATTTTGGAAGAAACGGCTAAGCAGATAGCTGCGTCTTATAAATAATATAAGGAGTAGGTATGGCATCATTGAAAGAAATCAAGAATAGAATCGCTTCCATTAAGAGTACGCAGAAGATTACTGCTGCAATGAAAATGGTTGCTTCTGCCAAATTGCATCATACGCAGGTGGCAACAGAGCGCACATTGGCATACTCGATGCAGTTGTCGGGTATCCTACAGAGCTTGCTTGCTGCGGAAGTGAATATGAATTCGCCTTTTACGGCGAACCGAGACGTGAAGAATGTTGCCATTGTGGTTTGTTCCTCCAATACGGGTTTGTGTGGTAGCTTTAATGCGAACATCTGGAAAGCGTTGGAAGAAGTAATCCAAAGTTATGAAAAGCAAAACGTAAAGCTACAATTTTATCCGGTGGGCAAGAAGGTGGCTAAAGAGTTACAAAAGGCGGGATATGCCTATCAAGATGAGTTTGTAGCGCTGGGCGAAAGCCTTTCCTATGGGGCTGCAGTCAAGTTAGCGGCTCGGATACAGGAGCGGTTTCTCTCTGGCGAAGTGGATAGGGTTGAACTCTTGTATCATCATTATAAGAATATGATACAGCAAATCGTAACGCATAAGACCTATTTGCCTCTTTCTTTGGATACTACTCAGCCGAAAGAGGCAGCTTCCGGTTATGCTCCGGATTACATCTTGGAACCTTCAGTTGAGCAATTGCAGCAACTCCTATTCCCTAAGATGTTGAATTTGCAGATATATACCGTTTTGCTCGATACAACTACGGCGGAACATGCTGCACGTATGATGGCAATGCAGACCGCTAATGATAATGCAAGCGACTTG
>CAZOKT010000119.1:0-7224 GCA_964580505.1 uncultured Parabacteroides sp.
AATAGAATTCGTTTCATGGTACAAATATCCGTCTTTGTTAGTGACTAAATATCTCATGCTAGAAGGACGCTATAAAATTACTATTCCCCCAATTACTCTCCATGCTTTTTATAATTATTTAAACAATCATCTAATAAAAAAGAGACGCCGCAGCACGACGTCTCTCCATTTTGTTGTGATTATTATCTTTTTTAGTTGAAGATATAACGAACACCCACTTGAAGTCTCCAGCATTCATCATAATCATGATTGTAAGAATACGTTTCTGTCGGAGCATTACCGTCAGCGTCACGATAAAGTGAAAATATAGGAACATTATTTTCACCACGACCTTCATAACGCAAGATACGTCCGTTATTGCAATTAGCCATCGTCTTAGTTACACCCCATTTTGAGTTGAATAAGTTTCCAATATTCATAATATCTAATGAAAGTTGCAACTTATTTGTTGTCTTACCTATCTTGATGGAAAAATCCTGTACTATGCTTAGGTCAAAACGATGTACCCACGGTGCACGTGCAGCATAAGCTTCAGCATATTCACCTTTATGGCTTCTCAAATAAGAATCTTGATTAACAAATGCCCAGAAATCAGCACGGTCAGCTTCATCTACAAATTGTATTTCGCTATCGTCCTTCGGAATATACATCAAGTCATAAGCAATACCGTCTCCATTCATATCATTCGTATACATAAATGAGTTTCCGTATGGAGAATAACCCGTATAGAACAAATTGAAATGCGTGTCAAACCCAGGCTTAGCATGTTCTGCCGTATAATTTACAGAAGCAATTAAACGATCTGGAATAACATACTGAGAACGTTGAACCGTTGCAAGATTCGGACCATTAACCGTTACAAGATTCGTCCATGCAGATGTAGCATTAGAACCTGGCATACCAGAGACTTCTTTAGACTCAGTACGAGTATAAGACGCCATCAAGTCCAAGTTACGCATGGGCGTTGCATTTAAAGTCAGATTAAACGTATAACCATATCCCTTATGCGTGTTGGTCAGGATACAAGCATCATCAATATCACTGTAATATGTAAAATTATCAGGATAAATTAAACGGTTATCCGCACCATTGAAACGCTCCCAATTTTCCGTATCAGTGGTATTGACATTATAATTATCCAGTATAACAGCATTTACGTTCTTTGTGTACATAAACTCAGCAGTGGCATTCAGAGGGAATGAAACAGGGAATTGATAATCTACCGCAATAGAAGATTTCCAAACTTGAGGCATCTTGAAATCCGGATCAATACCTGCAATACTACTCGGAACAACACCTTCACCTGCATCTGTCGGTAAACCAAGAGTTGAAATCATCTCATTAACATCTGTAATCAATCCGCCTTTTAGCAAATCCAAACGTGAATCACGACTACTAATAGTACCATCCGAATTATAGGTAGTCGTAATAGAAACCAGATTTTGAATCATCCCGCTATTAGTCGGCATATTAGTAAAAAATACCAATGGCAAACGTCCGGCAAACAGACCTGTACCACCACGAACCTTTAATGAGTTATCCTGTAAAACATCCCAAACAAAACCGATACGTGGAGAAACTTGCATTTTAGCATCCGGCCATTTCCCGGTATCAATTTGTCTACCTCCAAAATCTAATGCACTAATAGCTTTATTCTCAATTAAGTCATCGTTATTAAAGACTATCTCATCCAACCGTAAGCCATACGTCAATTTGAAGTTCTTACTGATGCTCCATTCGTCTTGTGCATAAATACCGTATTGGTTATACCTTACTTGAGCCGCCGGTTCTGTATCTCCATTATAACCATATGCCAAAGCGAATGATTCCGGAGCTTCGCCATTCAAGAAATCTTCAAGGCTGCGGTAACGATAATAACCTGTGCCGTTACGCATATAGGAGTTGTTTGCCATCTGATGTTCATAGCTGAAACCTGCAGTCAGTTTGTGGTTTCCCAAATAAGATGTAAAGTTATCGGTTACTGTAAAGACCTTATTTCGCACAGCATTGTTATAAGTGAACAATTCATAACCTAACGACATGTAAGGCTCTAATGTCTGTACTCCTGTCACATCGTCATAACCAGCCATGATGTCAATAAAGGGGAACGGAGAGGAGTTCGTGCTGCGGATGTCTTGAATATTTGAATAAGTAAACAATAACTGGTTTGAAATTTTATCGCTGAAACGGCTATTCAAATCTGCAGATACCGAACTAACCTTGTTGTCTTGTGAATACAATGAGTTTGCGAAAGCCATTGAGTATTGGGAAAAACGGTTGTATGAAAGACGGTATCCGGTATTTCCAGAAGTACCGTTCGTCTCGTTCCATGCCGTATTCTTCGTATAATTGTAACGGACAGCCAACTTATGATTGTTATTAATATTCCAGTCGATACGACCTAACAGCTTTAAGTTGCTTTCATCAGCCGGGAAGCTGGTGTATGAACCTGTGTCATAACCATAACGTTCGCGAACATACTCAGATACACGCTGCATATCGGCCAGTGTCGTACGCGAAATATAATTTGTCGGGTCTGCAACACCGTCTTCCGAAGCACGCCAGTTTACAACAGTAGAAGGAACTTTCTCAAATTCCACATTGGCAAAGAAGAACAACTTGTCTTTGATAATAGGACCTCCAAATGTTGCTCCATAAATATGTTTATCGTTTTCTTCTGGTACATCCATACTTTCGCCATCTACACGATTCCCACGCATATTGTCATTATAATGGTATGTGTAAGCCGTCCCTTTGAATGTATTTGTACCAGATTTGGTAATGGCATTGATTCCACCACCGATAAAGTTCGTCTGGCGCACATCAAATGGGGCAATAACCACCTGAATCTCTTCGATGGCATCCATTGAGATTGGATTTCCACCGCCAGGAAGTCCGTCACTCAAACCGAAGTTGTTGTTGAAGTTTGCTCCATCAACCGTAAAGTTAGTTGAGCGTCCATCACCTCCGGCAAAACCCATTCCGTTGGCATACGGAGAGATACGAGCCAAATCTTCAATGCTGCGATCGATCGTTGGGATATTTCTCATCTTTTCGTTCGAGATGTTTAATGCAGCCCCCGTCCTTTCAGTCATGAACTTTGTACGGTCAGCCGTAACAATAACTTCATCCAATTCTTCAGACGATTCTTTCAAATCAACATTCAAGTTGTACGTTTCACCCAAGTGCAATGTTACTTCCTTGTAGATTGCTGTCTGATATCCAATGTACGAAATCGTTATTTCGTACGGACCCCCAGTACGCATACCTTGCAGGTCAAAACGACCATCGATGTTGGTAATTGTCCCATAATTCGTACCCGAAGGTTGATGTACAGCCATAATGGTAGCACCAATAACCGGTTCTCCGTTAGAAGTAACCCCACCACTCATACTTGCTGTCGTGACTTGTGCCCAAGTAGGAACTGAATACAACATGCTGAACAGTACCAAGATAACCAAAATGTGTAATTGTTTTCGCATAAACTAAATGTTTAATGGATTAATATTCGACACAAAATTACACATTTTATACATAACACAAAATATACTAATTATATGTTATCTATTTGAAAATAAAACTTCATAAGTCTGCAATCTATATTTACTCCTTATTGCAAAGAAATACAATTATATAACCTAATAAAAACATGCCGACCTTTTCTCTATTTATGCCTATATTCTTCCTGACTTATGCCTATGTTTTTATTAAAATATACCTATATTTTGAAGTGCATTATGCATTCCTCCGAGAAAAAGAAAGCTGTCTCAAAATAGATTTGAGACAGCTTCGGTTCTTAAATCAGAAGTTTATCAAACTTTTTTCAGGCACTAAATGAAAGAAATGGATTTTACCATCCCGGATTCTGTTCTAATGTGTAACCGGCACTTTGGTAAATTGTGATTTCCGTTGTCGGTATCGGATAAAGCAAGCGTTTGTCGTTTTCAGACCAGATACGTCCAGCATCGCCTTCCGACTTAGCACTATACATCTGAATGTAATCATTACCATCGCTCAACGTGACTGTCGAACGTGCCGATGAACCCTCAAAAATCGTACTTTGATAATAGGATTTCATCTCATCCGTAATACGCATACCTACAAAGGTTTTCGGGTTTTGGTAAACCACCATAGCATTCCAACGCATCACATCATCATAACGAAACCCTTCGGCTGCCAGCTCGATGCGTCGTTCACGACGGATTTCATAAAGCAAGTCACTAACGCCCGACGGATAGTACGTGGTGCGTGCCTTGCTTTGGTCTGTAACTGGATTCATCGTTAAGTGCGGCATCCCGACACGGTCGCGCAATTGGTTGATTGTTTCATCAAGGATAGTCTGCGTAATGGTTCCCAATTCACATTCTGCTTCAGCACGAATCAACAGAATCTCCGCATAACGATAGACGAACCAATCATACGTGGAAGTAGAAACGGTCGTCTGCTGTGATTGGCTTGCTGACACGAGCTTGATTTGCGTATATCCCGAACCAGAAGTCAAGCCTGGTGCCGAATGGATCGCATCGCTCGGCGAAGTGTTAGCGTCATAAGTATTGGTTTGTCCATAGGCTGCATTGATGATGCGGGATCCATCACTCCTCACGGTGTAAGGACGGAATTTACTGTCGAGTATCTGGTAAATACGTGGATCACGGTTTGTAAACTCGTCATCTATCGTCTCGTCGCCCTGATAAAGCGGACTATTGGAAATAGGCAATCCATCGGTGCAAAGGAAACATTCAGCAAAGTCTTTCGAGAAAGTGTAGCCTCCAGTGCGAGCAAGGTTGTGCGTCAGTACATCCGCCTCATAGATACGTGGTAGGATACATTCAGAACTGCTGGTCAAATCTTCCATTGTGAACAAATTGGAATAAGGCAACGAAAAACCATCAAACGAGGCTTGGTTACTGCCAGAATCAGAGGCATCCATGTCGATGCTGTACGAACCGGAATCCATTACCTCTTTTGCCATATTAACAGCCATCTGCAACAGCTCAGTAGAGGTGTAATAACTGGAACTGATGTTATGATACTTCATGTATGTACCATAGTGCAGGCAGACGCGGGCGAGCTGCGTGCGGGCGCAATCTTTATGTAGGGCACCAGTCTCTGCACTGCTTTTATCAGGAAGCCATTCGATGGCATACTCTAAATCTTCGATGATTTTACTCAACACATAGAAGCGGTCGTCGCGTGCTTTGTAGAGTTCTTCCGTATCAGCGGTCGTCAAGTCTTTTTCGTACCAAGGCACATCGCCGTAAGTCTTGATTTTATCGAAATAATCCAATGAGCGGAAGAAACGTATAACAGCTACCCATGGATTAACTTCCGATTCGGATGCGTCTACTTGGTCGTAGCGTGCCATGAAGTAGTTTAAGTCGCGGATATTTTCCCAATTCCAATAACTACTGCTCGAGCTGGAAGGAATCGTGTATTCATCGAACAACCATGAATCGGGTGTGTCGGTAAGACGGTCGTCACTCGTACCATCATACTCGTTGCTGGGTGAACTCAGGTTTTGATAGAAACCTTCGGCATAGCTTTGCAGGTCTGTTACAGTATTCCAGAAACTTTCATCCGTAATGCTGTCTCGCGGTTCAATATCGAGCACATCGCAAGAGGTCAACCCTGCCATCCAGCTGAGGTTGAATGCTAATCCAAATATGATATGTTTTGTTTTCATCTTGTCCTTCATTATTTTTTATTAGAGTGTTAAGTTTAACCCGACAGCAAATTTCCGGTTAATCGGGTAGGTCAAGTTGCCCAATGTTTCCGGGTCAAATGTGCCAATCAATGGTGTAATGGTGAGCAGGTTCTCTCCCGATACATAGAAACGCAAACGAGAAATACCCCATTTGGTGGTCAGTTTTTTCGGAATTGTATATCCTACAGTCAGGTTCTTTAATCGTCCGTAAGCAGCACTTTGCAGGTAACGGGAACTTGTTTGCCTATTACCGCTGTTTGTCCAGCTAAGGCGCGGATAATAAGCGTCTGTATTATCTTCTGTCCAATAGTCCAATGTAGCTTCATAAGGAACATCCCATTCTGTAGTGAAAGCCCAGAACTGATTTGAACCACCTAACCAATAATCCCGTTTGGCAACACCTTGCCAGAACATCTCGAAGTCAAAATTTTTGTAGGCAAAACCGACTGTGATACCGAATTGGTAACGCGGTGTACTATTACCAATGATTTTGGTGTCACCCGGATCATCTACAGTTTGGCTTCCGTAAGTAATTTTGCCATCTCCGTCAAGGTCTTCAAACTTCACGTCACCGGCATACCATTGTCCGCTGTACAATTGGCTCTGGTCAGCAGCAGCAGCCTCTTCGTCAGACTGGAACAAGCCGTTGGATACATAACCCCAGATTTCACCGATGGTCATTCCTTCATAATAAGAACTGTACAGCTTGGCATCGTTTCCGCTGTATTTAGTGATAGTTGACTTGTAGTCAGAAAGAGCTACTTTAGCCCAATAATTGAATCCGCTACTCAGTCGGTCATTCCATCCCAAAGAAAGTTCCCATCCTACAGTCTTCATGTCAGCAGCATTAGCCTCCGGAACATCGGCTCCCAATGTAGCCGGCAGAGTAGCACCTGCAACCAACATATCGAAAGTCTTTCGGTTATACCAGTCGAAGCTGGCATCCAAGCGCTGATTGAGGAATGAAGCATCGAAGCCGACATCAACCTGTTTAACTGTTTCCCACGTAAAATCTGCACTAACCAATCCCGGAGCAGTAACAACTACTGGTAGTGAACCGCCAAGCAAGTAGCTGTAAGAAGAGTTGGTGCCATACGTAGCAAGGTAAGGGAAAGTATCATCAAGCACTTGGTTTCCCAACGAACCGTAAGAGAGACGTATCTTCATGTTGTCCCACCAACTACGCATCGAACTCCAGAAATTCTCTTCCGAGATACGCCAGCCTGCAGAAAAAGAGGGGAAGAAAGCGTAACGGTTGCCTTTGGCAAATCTGGATGACCCATCGTAACGTCCATTGAACTCAAACAAGTACTTCTGATTATAATCATAATTCAAGCGGAAGAAGACGCCATTAATCCGCCAATGCGTGTCAGACGAACCCAAGTATTGTTCACCCGTAGCCAAATCCAAATCGGGAAGATTCTCTGCAATCAGGTTTGTACGTTCTGCATAGAAACTCTTATTTTGCTTGTATTCCTGGTTGTAACCTGCCATGACCTTAAAATTGTGGGTGGCATTGA
>CAZOKT010000120.1:0-7183 GCA_964580505.1 uncultured Parabacteroides sp.
AGGAGCTGAACGGCGCGTTCTAACTTCTCACGGGCATGCCGCTGCATGAGCTCATCCGTGCATACCGCCTCTCAAAAAAGCCTGCGAATACCTTGCTCGCACGGATGTTTTGCGCAAAGAAATAGCCCGAAAGTGCGGGCTCATCTCTGTTTCGAATTTTTCCCATACGTTCACGACCTATATGAAATATTCGCCGAAAGATTATCGCCGAATGTACCGTCTTGCCGACTTCCGCGAACGCTACGAATGGGTCAAGTAACGACGTGACACAAGAAACATTAACAAAAACAATGTGCGAATTTCACATCGTTTATTTACTTTTGCATAGTACACTTTAATTTATTTAACACTTATGGATAGAAGAATAAAAGTAGGGATCATCGGCTTCGGTCGCATGGGCGGATTCTATCTGACCGAGATGCTGAAGAACCGAAAATGGGAGGTCGCATACATCTGCGACATAGACCCCGAGGCGCGGGAGTATGCCCGCAAGTTCTCTCCACAGTCGTGCATAGTGGAGGATGAAAATGTGGTGTTTAATGACCCTGACGTGGAAGTGGTCGGACTGTTTACTCTTGCCAACAATCGGCTGGAGCAGGTTAGGAAAGCAGTGACAGCCGGAAAACACATCATCTCAGAAAAGCCCGTAGCAGATACGCTCGAACGTGAATGGGAAGCAGTACACGTCATCGAGGCGTCTCGCCAATTAGCTACAGTAAATCTCTATTTGCGCAACTCGTGGTACCACAACACACTCAAACAGTTCATCGAGAGTGGGGAAATAGGCGAATTGGCTATCGTCCGCATCTGCCACATGACTCCAGGACTTGCCCCTGGTGAAGGACACGAGTACGAAGGACCGGCTTTCCACGATTGCGGTATGCACTATGTTGACATCGCCCGCTGGTATGCCGGCTGTGAGTTTAAAACCTGGCACGCACAAGCCATTCGGATGTGGGATTACAAAGACCCGTGGTGGTTGCAATGCCACGGCACATTCGAGAACGGCATCGTATTCGATATCACGCAAGGATTCGTTTACGGACAGCTGTCGAAAGACCAGACGCACAATTCGTATGTCGATATTATTGGAACAAAGGGCATTGCCCGCATGACGCACGACTTTCAAACGGCGGTAGTCGAGCTGCGCGGCATTACACAGACAGAACGTATTCAGAAGCCCTATGGAGGAAAGAATATCGACGTATTGTGCGACCTTTTTGCCGACTCGATTATGGCGAATCAGTTACATCCGCAATTGGCTATCGCTCGCGATTCAGCTATTGCATCCGATTATGCGTGGAAATTCCTGGAAGATTCACGCCGGCATGACCTGCCATCAATAGGCAATCTCCAAACCTTAGAAGAAATCCGTGAACGCAGAAAAAACATGACCAATGGATACGGCCTTTTGCATAAGAGAAAGTAAAAGCAGTCGAATGTATCTTTAATAGAATGAATAACCGTTGAAAAGCCACGAAGGGACTGCTTGTTTTGTTTAGTGCTAAATGAGAGTCCCTTTCTTTTTATAAACAAATTATGGATTACAAACTGCACATCCGCAATTCATAATCCATAACCTATAATTCCTAAACTCCTTTCAGCCTAACGTTTGCGCTTCATATTTTGGCGCTGTTCTTGCTGGCGTTTTAATTGCTCCTGTTGCATACGTTGTGCTTCCTCCAAACGTTTCATGAATCCGGACTTTTTTATCGGTCGCTTCTTGTTCTCTTCCAATTTGGCAAGCAGCTTCTCCTCGTCAATCGTATAACGGAAGAAGAGTGTCTGCGCAATGGTTATCAACGTCGAAATGAAGTAGTAATACGTCAAACCAGAAGCATAGTTATTAAAGATGAAGAGGAACATGAGCGGCATCAAATACATCATCGCCTTCATACCCGGCATCTGTTGCTGCCCTGTATTCGTCAGTTCCATATTGTATTTCGTATAGACAATGTTAGTAATCGTCATCAATAAACAGAACAGACTGATATGATTGCCGAAATAGGTAGATATGAGCGGTATTTGTACATTCCAGCTGACAATAGCATCATACGTTGACAAGTCGTTTGCCCATAAAAAGCTTTCATGCCTCAACTCGATAGCAGAGGGGAAGAACATAAAGAGAGCTATCAATATCGGCATCTGAAGCAACAAAGGCAAGCAACCGCTCATCGGACTGGCTCCCGCGCGATTATACAGCTCCATGATTTTCGTTTGCCGTTCCATAGCTTGCTCTTGAGCGGGATATTGCGCATTAATCTCTTCAACTTGCGGACGCAGCACGCGCATCTTTGCCGAAGACATATAAGACTTGTACGTCAGAGGAAAGAGGATAAGCTTCACTATCACCGTCATAATAAATATCAACCAGCCATAATTACCAATAAACCCACCCAAAAAGTTGAACAACGGTATGACAAAGAATTGATTCACCCAGCGGAAAAGCCCCCATCCCAGCGGAACCAACTTCTCCAAATGTGGCTTTTCAACACCCTCTGCCAGATTATCGTTATAATCTTTCAGTAAAGCATACTTATTTGGAATGAAATAGTAACGTAAATCGGTCGATTTTGTGCCTATCAAATCGAAATGAATAGTCGCCTGAGCATGAAACGTCTTCAGGTATTCGCCATTTTCATACGAACGAGAGTCCAATTTCGAGCTTTTGAAGCCATCTTTGGAGAGCAGCACGGTGGAGAAATACATATCTTTGAAACCTATCCATTGCAGGTCTTCTTCCACCTTCCGGTTGGTGTTTCCACTCGCACTCAGGTAATCCACATCGTCACCCATTACTTTATAGTGCAGTTCAACGTATCGATTCTCGAACGAACGTCCCTTTTCTTGCTGGCGAATATCTTGTGTCCAAGACAAATTCAACGCATCTGTATTGGGTGAAAGCAAGCCATTCAACCCCATTGACTTTATCGAGAAATCCATTTTATAGTCATCAGCACTCAGCGTATAAACAAAATCCAGATAGCTACCTTCGCCCACTTCCAAGCGCATAACGGCTTGATTAGCATCTGTTCCTTCAACCGATGTAAAATAGAGGTCTTTGGTGTGAACCACCTGGTTAGCAGCGGTTATAAGCGATAAGTCAAAAGCTGATTCATCTTCCTTAAAAAGTACCAACGGTTCTCCTTTATAATTATCATACTCCTTGAGGATTGCCGAGATGACACGTCCGCCTTTTGAACTAAGCTGCACCAGCACCTTTTCATTTTCCAACGTAATGACCTCTTCATTACCGACCATCCGTGCGGCAAAAGAGCCGAAATCAGTTTGCAAGCGAGCCATACGTGCCGAATCAGGCAAAGCATTCAGGCTCTCCACCGGGTCTGCTTTTTGTTTTTCTAATTCTACTTGTTTGGCTAATTCCACTTGTGCGATGGAATCTTGATAATGCCGTTGAGCTTCAATTTGCTCAGGTGTCGGACGATTCCACCAGCTAAAACCGAACAAAACAAGACCAATCAGTATAAATCCAATGATTGTATTTTTATCCATCTATACATTATTGTTTTTTATTATCAATTGCTGCTTTGACAAAACTCAGGAAGAGCGGATTCGGCTTTACTACCGTACTGTTATACTCAGGGTGATATTGTACACCGACGAACCACTTCAGTGCAGGGATTTCGACTACCTCCACCAAATCGGTTTCTGGGTTTTCACCTGTACACATCATGCCCGCTGCCTCAAAATCCTGCTTATATTCATTGTTGAACTCAAAGCGATGACGATGACGTTCTTGGATATGCTCCATTCCATAAGCAGCATAGGCTTTAGAGTCTTTCTTCAATATACAATCATAAGCGCCCAAACGCATAGAGCCTCCCAAGTTCGTAACATTCTTCTGTTCTTCCATCAGGTCGATTACCTTATGCGTTGTATGAGGTTCCATCTCCGTTGAATTAGCATCCTTATAGCCTAACACATCACGAGCGAACTCGATAACCATACATTGCATGCCAAGACATATACCCAGGCAAGGTACATCATGCTCACGCGCATACTTGATTGCAGCGAATTTTCCTTCAATGCCCCGCTGACCAAAACCGGGAGCTATTAACAGCCCGTCCATATCTTTCAATGACTCTTCGGCATTCGCTTCGTTTATTTTCTCGGAATGGAAGAGATGCAACTCCAATTTATGGTGGTTATAGATAGCGGCCTGCAACAACGATTCGTCAATCGACTTATATGCATCTTGCAGTTCTACATATTTGCCCACTAAGCCAATCTTAACTACCTCCGTAGCGGTAGCTTTCCGATTGAGGAATTCTCTCCAAGGCTTCATTTCAGGTGTAGGACCTACTTCCAAACCAACCTTACGCAAGACGATTTCATCCATTTTCTGCCGTTGCAATACAAGAGGTACCTCGTAGATGGTAGGAACGTCGATAGATTGTATAACGGCATCTTCCGACACGTTGCAGAACAATGCCACCTTGCGTAGCAGATTTGTTGTCAATTCATGCTCCGTACGCAGCACCAAAATGTCGGGCTGGATACCAAACGATTGCAATTCTTTCACGGAGTGTTGCGTAGGCTTCGACTTATACTCCTTTGCTGCAGCAATGTAGGGAACATACGTCAGATGGACACACAGGCAATTCTTCCCTAACTCCCACTTTAATTGACGCATACTCTCAATAAAAGGCAATGATTCAATATCGCCCACTGTTCCGCCAATTTCCGTAATTACGAAGTCAAATTTATACTTATTGCCCAGCAATTTGACATTGCATTTGATTTCGTCCGTGATATGCGGCACCACTTGCACCGTCTTTCCTAAATAATCTCCTCTGCGTTCTTTGTTGATAACGCTTTGATAGATACGTCCGGTCGTTACGTTGTTTGCCCGTGTAGTCGGTATATTCAAGAAACGTTCATAATGCCCTAAGTCCAGGTCGGCTTCATGTCCGTCTACCGTAACATAACATTCACCATGTTCATAGGGATTCATCGTACCGGGGTCTACATTGATATACGGGTCAAATTTCTGGATAGTTACCTTGTAGCCACGTGCTTGAAGCAACTTGCCCAAAGAGGCGGAAATGATACCTTTTCCTAAGGACGAAATCACACCGCCTGTAACAAAAATGTACTTTGTATCAGCCACGATTGTTCTATTTTAGTTCTTTTAATCTTTCTATTATAAATAAGCGACAAATTTAGGCATTTTATCCCATTCTGCAATACTCATCTTTATAATCCTTACTCAAAACTTTCTTATTTTGTTTACGATGCATGCTTGTGTTGTGTGAAAATGGAGCTGAGTCTAAAAAGCTGCCTGACAATTCCGGCGAAACTCGGCATAAATGGCGGAATTGTCAGGCATAAACCTGTGCATTGTAAGGTAGGATTCAGGTAAATTGTTTCCGTATATGGTTGAAACCAACAACTCAATACGTCAAGATTTCCAATCCGTGGTCGGTCATCAGGAACGTATGTTCCCATTGTGCAGAAGGCAGTCCGTCATTTGTTAAAACAGTCCAGCCATCGTCCGAATCGATATAAACTTCATAACGCCCCATGTTTATCATGGGTTCGATGGTGAAGACCATACCCGGAACAAGAAGCATACCGGTTCCTTTTCGGCCGAAATGGGTAACTTCAGGCTCTTCATGGAACGCCAAACCGACGCCATGCCCGCATAAATCGCGTACGACAGAGTAACCATTCTTCTCGGCATGCTTCTGGATGGCGTGTCCTATATCGCCTACAAATCCGAAAGGCCGAGCAGCTTCCATGCCGATTTGAAGACATTCTTTGGTAACTTCAACCAAGCGACGTTTAGCTTCTGAGACGTTGCCTATCATAAACATCCTCGAAGCATCGGAATAGTATCCGTCGAGAATAGTGGATACATCGACATTGATAATATCCCCGTCCCGCAGGATTTGTTTTTCACTAGGGATGCCATGACAAACCACCTCGTTAATAGAAGTGCACACACTTTTGGGATAGCCCTCATAGTTGAGCGGAGCGGGGATAGCACCATGGTCGATGGTGTAATCATATACCAGCTTGTCTATTTGTGCTGTCGACATTCCCTCTTTGATTTCGCTTTCAATTAAATCAAGTACTCCGGTATTCACCACTCCACTGCGGCGAATGCCTTCTATTTGTTCTGGTGTCTTTATCAATTTGCGGGTAGGCACCAGATGCCCTTTGTTTTGCAAATAGAGAATACGTTTATCCAAATCCGTTAAAGGTTTCCCTTTGACAGGTCGCCAATTAATAATCTTTTTACGTGGCATTTTCTACCTTTCTTTTAGTTTTCGTTCAATAACTGCCGACAAAAGTACGAACAAAATACTTTATTTATTCACTTATTCTGCTTT
Source organism: uncultured Parabacteroides sp. (assembly GCA_964580505.1). GTDB lineage: Bacteria > Bacteroidota > Bacteroidia > Bacteroidales > Tannerellaceae > Parabacteroides. The sequence continues at coordinate 6,357 of CAZOKT010000120.1, forward strand.
TCTGCCCATTCTAATCGGCGTTGATCAGGAAGAGGTGTTACTTTAAAATCCTCGAAGATAGCCGTAAATCCTTCTCCGTCTGGGCAAGCTCCCATCAATCCAACCATAACAGGGCAATTATCTTGCAACCAACATGTACGCATCATGATGTACTCTTTGTCATCCAACGAATAGAAAATCTCGACTGCATCCAATCGGCGTACTGCTTTAATCCAGATAGACTTTGGAGCATCATTGAGTCGGACAACGCTCCAATCGCTGGTCTGATGGGTGACTACTGCACTCACATTCTGCTTTCCGTCTACATATTCCACACCTGCTTTAATCCAATTCTCATGGTCTATGCGAATCATCAAACCCATTTGGTCGAAAGTCGTCTTATACTCACCTGTAATTTTCACCTTTGCTTCAAATTCACCTCCATAGGTAGCATAATAAAAAGGTCCATCATCAACCGTAAAACCATAATGTGCTATTCGCCAAAAGTCCGTCTTTGCCGGGACATCCATAATAAAAGTCCGTTCATCTTGGATTACCCATTTAGGCGACTCATTCAGCCAATTCATCTTTTCCAAGCTCTGTGCCTGCGCCAAAGAAGCCACACAGCATGCTAAAGCTGCTCCATAAAATTTCATCTGTTTCATATTTTGAAATAATTATACATTACAATGTGCAAAAATAACACGCCCTATGAATGTGGCGGATGTTCTTAAAGTATGTGCAAAAGTACAAAAAAACTCGTTGGCTGAATCAAATAATGCATATTCAACATCGTCTATATCCCGAATAATACACAAATAGAAGTGGATTTGACGTTTTAAGGAAAG
>CAZOKT010000121.1:0-7176 GCA_964580505.1 uncultured Parabacteroides sp.
AGAGGCACCCTCTTTCGATCGTAAGAGACACCCTCTCTCGGCCGTAAGGGGCAGGCTCTTCTTATCAGAAGGGGCAGGCTCTTTCGATTGTATGAACTTACTTCATTCGTTCGTATTAGGGCGTCTCACGTTATTTTTTTCATTTAAATTCTGTACTTTTGTGGACAAATATAAACAAGGTTACATGAACTATGTGATAAAAGCGCCAACAGATGGCGTGAAGGCTTCGGTACAGTTGCCGGCGTCCAAGAGCATTTCCAATCGGGTGCTGATATTGGATGCGCTGAGTTATAACCCGCAAGATGCACTGAATCTGGCAGATTGCGACGATACGCGGGTGTTGTATGATGCGCTTCATTCCAATGGGCACGACTTTGATATCAAGGCGGCGGGGACGGCCATGCGTTTCCTGACGGCTTTCCTCTCGAAGATTGTGGGCGAATGGACGATTACCGGCACAGAGCGGATGAAGAACCGGCCGATAAAGATACTGGTCGATGCGCTGAATGCATTGGGCGCGCGGATTGAATACATCGAGAAGGAAGGCTTCCCGCCTTTGCGTATCTTCGGAAGTGCGTTGCAGGGAGGCGAAATCAGTCTGGATGGAAGCGTAAGCTCACAATATATCTCTGCTTTGCTGATGATTGCACCGACGATGGAAAAGGGTTTGACCCTGCATCTGACGGGCAAAGTCATCTCGAAACCTTATATCCGGCTGACTTTGCAATTGATGAAGCAATACGGCATCCGGGCAGAGTGGACGGGTTCGACCATCAAGGTGGCGCCGCAGACCTACGTTCCGCTACAATATACCGTAGAATCGGATTGGAGCGCGGCTTCCTATTGGTATGAAATCATGGCGCTGAGCCGGCAAGCGGAGGTACATCTGAAGGGGTTGGTCAAGAACAGCTTGCAGGGCGATGCGGCAGGAGCCGAGCTGTTTGCCCGGTTAGGCGTAGGGACGACGTTCACTCCGGATGGCGTTCTGCTCCGGAAGAATGGGAACAGTAGCAAGAAGTTGGTGTATGACTTCGTGAATGAGCCGGATTTGGCGCAGACGTTTGTAGTCACATGCGCTTTGCTCGGCGTACCTTTCCACTTCTCCGGCTTGCAAAGTCTGAAGATAAAGGAGACAGACCGTATCGAGGCATTAAAGAAGGAGATGAGGAAGTTGGGTTACCTCCTGACGGATAAGTGCGGAAGCATCCTCGAATGGAATGGCGAACGGTGCGAGCCGGAATCCCATCCGCTCATTGCTACGTATGAAGACCATCGGATGGCTATGGCTTTTGCTCCTGCGGCATGGGTATGCCCGACAGGAATCCGGATAGCCAATCCCGAAGTGGTGAGCAAAAGCTATCCGCTCTATTGGGAAGATTTGAGAAAAGCAGGGTTTATTATCGAAGAGGAATTGTTATGATATATCTCCTATTAAGTTTGGTTGCTTTGGGCGTTGTTGCCGCTATTCTGGGCTATTTCCGAAACAAGAAGTTGGAAAAGATGCTGGAACGCGGCGAGATTTCAGAGATACCCGAGGCAAAAGAGATTCCGGAAGTGTGCTGCGGTCAGCATGAGACCTGCGAACGCGACAGCCTGCTGGCGGCAATCAGCAAGAAGATAGAGTATTACGACGATGAAGAACTTGACCGTTTCAGCGGAGTAGAACCGGATGCGTATGGGGAAGCCGACGTGGAAGAATTTCGCGAAGTACTTTATACCTTGCACGAAGTGGAAGTAGCGGGTTGGCTCCGTAGTCTGCAACTTCGGGGCATAAATCTTCCGGATGCCTTGAAAGACGAGGCTTTCCTGATTGTCGGAGAGCGCAGGATTCATTAAGCATAAACAGCACCGGATTCAGCATGGAACTTATTCAATATACCTTTTTCCAGAATGCGCTCTTGGGCAGCCTGCTTACGGCAATAGCTTGCGGCATAGTAGGGACGTATATCGTAGTTCGCAGACTGGTTTTCATAAGCGGAGGGATTACACACGCCTCGTTTGGCGGTTTGGGCTTGGGCTTTTACTTGGGCTTCAACCCGATTCTGACGGCTATGGCATTCTCCATCCTTGCGGCATTCGGCGTGGAATGGGCAAGCAAGTCGCAACAAATCCGCGAAGACTCCGCCATTGCCGGCATTTGGTCGTTGGGAATGGCGCTGGGCGTGATATTCATTTTCCTTACGCCGGGTTATGCCCCTAACCTTTCGACCTACCTGTTCGGCAATATCCTGACTATTTCCCGGACGGATATCTGGGCAAGTGCGGTGCTGGTAATCGCTTTGTTAAGTCTGTTCGGCCTCTTCATGCGCGAGATAATCTACATCGCGTTCGACCCGAACTTTGCGCAAACCCAACGGCTTCCGGTGAAGTGGCTTGAATATGTCATGATGTGCTTCATCGCCATAACGATTGTACTTTCGATTCGCATGATAGGCATCATGTTGCTGATGAGTTTGCTGACGCTTCCGCAGATTACGGTAAATCTCCTTACATCCGACTATCGGAAAATCATGTGGGGAAGCATTGCGATTGCCTTTTTGGGTTCGGTCGCAGGACTGGTATTGTCTTATTATCTGAACGTGCCGTCCGGCGCCTTTATTATATTGGTTCTGGTCGTTTTCTTTCTGCTTGTAAAGATAGGCAAGCGAAGTTAGTTATCATAAAAAGAAACGCAGGCCGTTTGCAATAAACAAGGTATAAATACGTTAATGTAGCATATATCAGACAGAAACAGTTGAGGAACGTTTTTTATTATATCATAGCATTCCTTGCCGTGGAGCTTCTTTGGTCGTGCAGCACAAAAAAGAACACGCGGATGAACCGCTTTTATCATGCGCTGAACTCCCGCTTCAATATCTATTTTAATGGGAAGACGGCGTTTGACGAGGCTTTATTGGCGATGCAGACCAACTATAAAGAGAACTATTCGGATATGATTCTGATGTATCCGATTAGTGCGCAATCGAAAGATAAAGATGAGCCCGGCGGTGCGTTTGATGTGGCTATCGAAAAAGGGAACAAGGCAATCAAGTTGCACTCCATACAAACCAAGCCGAAGAAGAAGCCGGGCTGGCGCAACGACCCGAAGCAGGTGTCGTGGCAAAACCAAGAAGAATACAATCCTTTCCTGAAGAAGTGCTGGATGCTGATAGGCGAAGCGCAGTTCTATAATGCGGATTTCCTGCAAGCTTCGGCCACATTCTCTTATATTACACACCATTATAAGGAGGATGAGGAGGTAGTGGCTGCGGCTAAGCTCTGGCAGGCACGGTGCTACTCCGAGATGGGCTGGTATTACGAAGCTGAAGATATTCTGAACAAGCTGAACACGGAAGGCATCCCGAAGAAGAACTTGAATCAATATGCTACGGTTTATGCCGATTATTTGATAAAGAACCAACAGTACGAAGAAGCCATACCTTACATGAATACGGCAATCAAAGCCGAAAAGAACCGCTTGCAAAAGAACCGCATGAAGTATCTGTTAGGACAAATGTATGCTTCGCTCGAAATGGACGGCATGGCTTATAAGACGTTTGGCGAAGTTATCCGTTCGAATCCGCCGTATGAACTGGAATTTGCCGCACGTATCCGGCAAACCGAAGTTTTTGCGGGAAGAGATTATCAGAAGGTGGTCAAGAAGTTGCAACGTATGGCAAGAAGCCAGAAGAATAAGGATTATTTAGATCAGGTCTATTATGCATTAGGGAATCTCTACATGAGCCAAGAAGATACGGCGCAAGCTATCAAGAGCTATGAGTTGAGTGTAGAGAAAAGCACGCAGAACGGTTTGGATAAGGCGATGTGTCAAATCAGGTTGGGCGATATTTATTTTCAGAAAAGAGATTATATCAAGGCGCAACCCAACTTTAGCGGAGCACTGGCAGGCATACGGAAAGAGTATAAAGATTACGAACGTGTGTCGAAGCTATCAGCCGTATTGGATGAACTGGCTATTCATGCCGAAGCCGTCCATTTGCAGGATAGTCTGCAAACATTGGCAAAGATGCCGGAAGCAGAACGCTTGGCGGTGATTGACAAAATCATAGAGCAGGTTATCGAAGAAGAAAAACGCGCTCAGGAAGAGGCAGAGAGAGAAGCGTATCTTGCCGAGCAGACAGCTAAAGGCACCGGTATTAACCGTCCCAGGGCAGAGACGACAACAATTACTATCCCAACCGCCGGAGGCGAATCTTCTTTCTATTTCTATAATGCGCAAGCCGTTGCACAAGGAAAGATGCAATTCCAGCGTAAATGGGGACGCAGAACTTTGGAAGATGATTGGCGCCGTCGTACAAAGACATTGAATACTTTCCAAGACCTGGACGGGATGGAAGAAGACGAAGATATGGCGATGAGTGGCGATTCGCCGGAGACAGCCGCCGGAGATTTTGCATCGATAGGCGTAGACGACCCGAAGAGTCGCGAGTATTATTTGCAACAACTCCCGATGACACCGGAAGATATAGAAGCCTCGAATATTATCATCGAAGACGGATTGTATAACATGGCCATGATATATAAAGACAAGCTGGTCGATTTGCCCTTAGCTATCCAGGCTTTCGAGGATTTGGAGAAACGTTTCCCGGATAATCAGCATTTGTTGGACAGCTATTATCAGGTGTATCTGATGGCTTTACGCCTGAAAGATACGGCATTGGCGGCTGAGTATCTCCGGAAGTTGAAGGATAAGTTCCCGACCAGCGATTATACCATAGCGGTCTCCGACCCGGATTATGAGTACAATATCCGTATGATGGATAGGGTACAAGACTCCATTTACAGGAAAACGTATGAATTGTATTTGGCAGAAGATACGGTCAGTGTTCGCAGGAATTACCGTTATGTCAGCGAGAAGTATCCGTTGGCAAAACTGCTTCCCAAGTTTATGTTCTTGAATGCGTTGACTTATGTACAAGCCGGCGATCCGGAAGGTTTCAAGCAAGCATTGAAAGCATTGCTGGATAAGTATCCTTCGGAGGATGTATCCGAATTGGCGGGTGAGATGTTGAAAGGCGTATTGCGCGGCCGGCAGATGGTTCAAGGCGGCGTTACGGGCATGACTTGGAATTTACGCTTCGGTATGGGCGAAGATGGTTCGCTTTCAGCTGCGGATTCGGCACGCGTCTTCAAGGCAGATGAGAATGTACCTCATCGGATGGTGATGATTTATCCGACCGGAACCATCGACCGTAACCAGCTGTTGTTCTCAGTAGCAGCCTATAACTTCGCCAACTTTATGGTGAAGCAATTGGATATGACCTTCGAAGAGGCGGACATGATGAGCTTCTTTGTCCTGAGCAGCTTCTATAACTTCGATGAAGTATGGCACTATTATAAGATGATTTATGGAGAAAGCGGTTATGCTTCCGCATTGGATAGGCACATCGCGATTATCCCTATTTCGGATGAGAACTACGAGACCTTGCTGCATGGCAAGACCATAGAAGAGTATATCGCTTTCTTCGATGAGAACTTCCATGATGTGGCACCGGAATTGGCGGCTCAATGGGCAGAAAGACAAGAGCAATTAAGTACGGAAAAGACCGAAGAGGAACGTACGGACAGTATGCAGACGGTTGTAGATTCGGTAAGGATAGCGCAACCTCCATTGCTTATACTTGATGCAGATTCATTGATTCCGGAGGAGGAAGATATGATTCCGCCGGTTATTCCACGCCAGCCTATGCCGGAGAAAACACAAGAACCGGTATCCTTCACTCCGAAACCGGAAACAGATAAGGGGCTGACTTTGAAAGATATTGAGGAGATACGCAGACTCCAAGCTGAGGCAGAAGAAGCCGAGAAGGAAAAAGCGCGTCAGGCCTTCAAAGCGGAACAAGAGGCAGAAAAGATTCTGTTAGAGAAGAATGCTGAAGAACGGGCTGCCTTAGAAGCTCATCAGAAAGAACAGGAAGAAGCTCTGTTGAAAGCTAAAAAAGAACGCGAAAAGCAGCAAGAAGCAGACCGTAAGGCAAAGCTGAAGCAAGCAGAACAGGACCGTAAGGCGAAGCTGAAAGCGCGTGAGCAATTGCGTAAGGAAAAAGAAAAGGCTTACAAGGAGCGCATTAAGCAGAAGGAAAAAGAACGTAAGGAAAAAGAGCGTGCCTATAAGAAACTGCTGAAAGAGCGGGAAAAGGCTCGTAAGGCAGAGCTCAAAGCAAAAGAGGCAGCTCGTAAAGCAAAGTTAAATGAAGAATGATAACCATAAGGGATAATATAGATAGTCTGGCAGGCATTAGGTTGGCTGCAACGATAGGGTTCTTCGACGGAGTGCATTTAGGGCATCGGTATCTGGTAGAAGAGCTTAAGCGGGAAGCGCAAAAGCGCCGTCTGGCATCTGCGGTAATTACCTTTGCTCAACATCCGAGAGCGGTATTGCATGCAGATTACCAGCCTAAATTGTTGAATAGCTTCCATGAGAAAATGTTACACTTGCAGGAATTGGAGGTGGATTACTGCATTGTGCTGAATTTTACGGAAAAGCTTGCGCAATACTCGGCAGAGGAGTTCATCGCCAAAGTGTTGAGGCAGCAGTACCATGTGGAGATGCTTCTTATCGGATATGATCATCGGTTCGGACATGACCGTGCGGATGGTTTTTCAGAGTATGTGGCCTATGGGCAGCGTTACGGCATGGAAGTGGTACAGGCTTCACCTTACGATGAGGGACATACGAAGGTCAGTTCTTCGGAAATACGTCGGTTGTTGATGGATGGTAACGTAGAAAAGGCAGCCCGATTGCTCACCTATCCTTATACCTTGCAGGGAACGATAGTCAGCGGGTATAAAGTAGGACGTACGATAGGTTTTCCTACGGCTAACATTGCGGTAGATGAGCCTTTCAAGGTATTGCCGAAAGTGGGTGTTTATGCGGTATGGGTCTCTATCAACGAAAAGTGTTACAAAGGAATGCTTTATATCGGTAAACGCCCTACGCTGCATAACGGGAATGACCTGTCGGTTGAGGTGCATATATTGGATTTTTCTGGCAACGTGTATTCCGATAAGATTAGCGTCTCTTTTATGTATCATATTCGCGAAGACAGGAAGTTCGATTCCTTAGAAGCTTTGCAAGCGCAGTTGGAACAAGACAAGCAAGCAGTAGCTATACGGTTGAAAGGTACCCATGATGCTGGGGATGAGCTGAAATAGTTAATCATATTATAACATTTA
>CAZOKT010000122.1:0-7145 GCA_964580505.1 uncultured Parabacteroides sp.
TACTCCTAAGGTTTATTTGAGGGTGTGTCAAAATGCCAATATTTAAAAATTTATCGCTCCTACAAGTATCTGTAGCTGCGGTTATTTCCTCAAATGCGAAGTTTTGACACACCCTCGATAAAATGTAAAAACTCATACTCCCCTGCTCGTGGTACCCCAGAGAAAAGCTTTTTTTACCTCTCGCCCGGGGTTCCCCCGAAATGTCCACCAGGCTGCAGGCTTACACAGATGAGCGAATGTGTAAAAAGCTTAATACGGGATCGCCGCCAGAGGGAGCAAAATTAGCCAATGATATTTCCTGCAAAAAGATTAGCCATAGGAGTAGCGATCATTCTCGTGATTGCTATTGCTTGCGTTATATATAAACATTTCGACCCCTCAGAGTATGTTCTATGGCCGAAATGTATATTTCACATGTTGACAGGACTTGAATGTCCCGGTTGCGGCTCTCAAAGGGCTATACACTGCCTTTTAAACGGGGAAATTAGCAAGGCGATACATTATAACCTATTGATAGTCATTATAATCCCCTATCTTTTCATTTTCGGCCTGATTCAATTATTGAGTGCCTTATCTCAAAATGGCAGACTGAAACAGTTTTGTGATAAGATAGAATTGATTCTATACAGAGGTAAGGCTATCAAGTTTATTACGGTATTGATAATAGTTTTCTGGATAGCCCGGAACCTGAGTCCAGTGGGTAACATATAAGTGATTTTGAGTGCGTATTTCAACGTAAAACAGCCCCCACTAACCCATTGTCTCCATGTGAGGAGGATTTCGCACCTGCCCGGTGTTATGCGGGCGCATGCTACCAATCGTCCTTCTGAAAAACTAACAGGGATTTCTGGCGAGTGCTACCAATCGTCCTTCTGAAAAAACTAACAGGGATTTCTGGCGTGGGAATAACTACATGTACACAACTGTTCTTCGAAAAAAGCTTAAACCTCTTCCCCTACTCGGTGCCCCCAAGTAGCCCCTTGGGTTTGCCGCACAGCCTCCTAAGGGAGACTTATCGATCTCGGCGTTATCCCTACTGAACAGGTGCTACAATGCTTCTTCCTAAGAAAAACTACTGTGCCTTTCAGCGAGTGTTTCTAAATATCGCTATATGAAAGACTTTAACCATTCTATCTGTTGTTATCCCTGCGGGCAAGTACTTCCAACCGTCCTCTTGCAAAAAATAATGAGTCCTCTGCAGGTGATTGCTTTTAGGAAATCGGTTACAGGCCCTGCAGGACGGGTGCTTCGAAACGTCTTAGCGGTCGCTGCCCCTTAGTGGTTTTTCGTATGAAGGCAAAATCTCTCTTAGCGGCACGAGGACAAACTCTCTCTGATTCATCAAGGGATGCGGAATTTTAAGATCCGGGGAATTAACTTTCTTGTTTCCGTAAAGGAGTATATCTATATCTATGACTCTGTCGCTATAGATTCGATTCCCCGCCTCGTCATACTCAAGACTCAAAACGCGGCCCATTTGCTCCTCAATCTTCTTGCAGAGTTTAAGTAACGCATGAGGCAAGATATCCGTCTCGTAAAGCACAGCACAGTTAAGATAATCCTTGCCTTTGTATCCCCAGGATTTAGTTTCTATAAAGGAAGAGAGTTTTAGATGTTCACCAAGATTCTGATCTAATTGCTCAATCGCGCAGAAAAGATTTTCCTTCCTGTTTCCGAGATTTGAACCAAGCGACAAATATATTTTAGGCATTTGCTTTCAAAATTCAGGGTCCATTCCAAGGGCTATTCTCGCCTCGTCGGAGAGCAGGCTTTGATCCCAGACCGGTTCCCATACCAAATCAATATCGCACTTCCCTATTCCCGGAGTATTTTCAACGGCTTTCTCTACATCCCTTATCACATCATCCGCAACAGGACAACTCGGGGAGGTGAAAGTCATCTTTATATAGACGTTTCTGGATTTATCAATGTTCAATTCGTAAATCAAACCCAGATCATATACATTAACCGGGATTTCCGGGTCATAGACTTGCTTTATCGCCCTGATTACATCCTCGTATAAGGGTGCCAATTCTTTTACATCCTCAGATGTCAGCACTTCTGTTTCTGTATTGTTTTCTTGCATCACTTAATTCCGTATATAGCTAAAGTTTTAATCTTATCTATCATAGAAACAAGACCGTTTGATCTTGTAGGTGATAAATTCTCTTTAAGCCCGAGCTTGTCTATAAAACTGAAATCATCGTTTACGATTTCTTCTACTTTACTCCCGGAGTACACAGATACTAATAGCGATATTATACCCTTTGTTATTAAAGCATCGCTATCGGCTATCAACTTCATCTTTCCATCGTCAATAGTCGCATCCAACCAGACTCTGGACTGGCATCCTTTTACAAGCCTGTCTTCGGTCTTGAGACTCTCAGGAAAAGGTTCCATGTTCTTCCCCAAATCGATGAGGTATTCATATTTATCAAGCCAGTCATCAAACATTGAAAACTGGCTTACAATTTCATCTTGTCTATCTTTCAAAGACATCGTTTTATACAAATTTATATTAGCTTTTACTAACAACCATTAACAATTCCGCCTTCTATCTTAAGACTCCAAGAAAGGAGTACAAATTCTTTCCCGAATCCATAAGGTGTTTATCTACGTCCAACTAATCATCAAATATCAAAAACCGGCTTTATATTTCAGCTTATATCTCTTTTTAAGTTCTTCCTTTTGCTAATATACTTATCGCCTTCTTAAGTGAGCTTATAAAGTATTCTGCTTCTTCCATGGTATTATAGGCCGCAAAAGAAGCCCTTAACATGCCAGTTACTCCATACCTGTCCATTAAAGGCTCTGCACACATTTGACCCGAGCGCACAGCTATACCCATTTTATCAAGTATTAAAGCCAAATCTTCGTGATGAACATGTTCCACGTGGAACGCAAACAGAGGTATCTTCTTAGAATTAAATACTTTATCAGTGCTTGGTATTCCATAAAGCCTTAATCCGGGGATGTGATTTAACTGATCAGTCATAAAATGAATAATACTTTCAGTATTTGATTTGAACTCATCAGTAAGGGATAAACTCAAAATTTGTAAAGCCGGTTTTAAGGTTGGTATTGAGGCGAAGTTTTGCGTTCCAGCCTCGAATTTGAGAGGAGCCGGAGCATAGGTGGCTTCTTTGAATGTTACCGTATCAACCATCTCTCCACCTCCCATATATGGAGACATCGCATCCAATAAATACTTCTTTGCATATAAAACTCCGGTTCCGGGCGCAGCGAAAATTTTATGTCCCGAGAAAACATAAAAGTCACAATCTAATTCCTTTAGATCAACCTTTTCGTGAACTATCCCCTGTGCTCCGTCAATTAAAACTTTACAGTTATTTTCATGACAAAGTTCTACTATTTCCTTGATTGGATTAACCAATCCGAGAACATTAGAAACGTGTGCAAGAGAAACAAACTTTGTCCTATAAGTTAAAAGAGACTTTAATTGATCCAGGTTAATTCTACCGTCTTCATCAACCGGTAATTTTTTCAACATAGCTCTCTCCCTCTTGCACATCATCTGCCACGGGATTAAATTAGAATGATGTTCTGCTTCGGATATTAAAAGCTCGTCTCCTTGATTAATGAAACCCTCTCCTAAAGCAAAAGCAACTAAATTAATGGCTGCCGTTGCTCCCGAAGTGAAAACAATTTCATCTCTCTCAACATTCAGGTATTTTGCCACTTCGTCTCGAGTCGTTTCGTACTCCTCAGTAGCAACAGAAGAAGTATAGTGAACAGCTCTATGCAAATTGGCACTATACTTCTGTGAGAGTTCAGTCCACTTGTCTATAACAGCTCTCGGACGAAGTGAAGTAGCGGCATTGTCTAAATAAACCAATGGTTTACCATAAACCGATTGGCTAAGTTGCGGAAATTCTTGTCTAAATTCATTAAGTTTCATAAAAGAAGAATTACAAATTTATCACTTTTTAATGAGCTTTACTAAATTTGTGTTAATAATTAGAACTCTTTCTTATGATAGACTACATTTCAGGAAGATTAGTGGAGTTAAATCCTACCTCAGCAGTTATAGAAAACCAAGGAATTGGCTATTTTGTAGAGATTTCATTACAAACCTACAGGGCTCTTAACGGAAACAGCGAAGTAAAAGTTTATATCCAGACTCAGACCAACATGAGAGAAGGGACTGAAACTGATTATGGCTTTGCGGATAAAGAGGAGAGGAATCTGTTCAGGACGATAACAGGAGTCTCCGGAATGGGCGCAAGTTCCGCAAGAATGATACTTTCTTCCATGTCAAGCGATGAACTCAAGGAAACTATACTTTCTGAAAACGTCACCAAACTGAATTCTATCAAAGGAATTGGTCTAAAAACAGCCCAGCGACTAATCCTTGAACTTAAAGATAAGATAGTGAAGGGTGAAAACACTAACTTCGAGAGTCTGCTAAACACTTCGACAAATGCCAACGCAGAAGAAGCAAGTATAGCCCTGCAAAGTCTCGGCTTCAATAAAGCCAATATTTCAAAAGCAATGAAAACTATCCTTAAGAATAATCAGGACATGAAGGTCGAGGATATAATCAAAGAAGCCTTGAAGATCTTATAAAAAACTGCCGATATAAACATACAATTTTGAGAGGACGACTCCCCTATTGAGCTTCGCTTGAATGGAAGAGTAGACGTTCCTATTCACACTTCTCTGCTAAAATTTGGCACACTGGTGACTTCGTAAAAGCAATGAAGTCTATCTTTAAATGAGGCAAAATCCAAAAGTCAAGAATGTTATCAAAAGGCAAATAAGCTTATTACAATCAGGACGAAACAAACGTGCGAGTTTGAGAACATTTTCACCAAAGTTCTTAGAGTATGCAAAACCTCAGACAACCCATTATAAGAACTTCAGATGAAAATTCGGTCACAAGGACACTTCGTATATTCGGACGGCTAGGATTCAACTATCTAATGACAGTACAAACGGGGTGGACATTTCGGGTAATGAAATGTCCGTAACAAGATGATTTGCATCTCATTATGAAGATTATCACTGATATTGATAAAAAAGCTATTTTGTAGGTCATTAAACATGGTTCGTAATGGCCAAAATAAGGCGGGGTGGACATTTCGGGTGATAAAATGCGTATAATGCATTGATTTGCAAATTTTTGTAAAGATTATAAGTGATATGGCAAAAAAAATGCTTTTTTTTGTGAGTCTTCGAATGTGGTCCGGAATGGCCTGAGAGTCCGTGTTCAGAGATATAAATGCAAGGATTACTGATAAAAAAATGATTCCGTCCAATCAACCGAAATATCAAATGCCCTAAAATCTTAGATTAAGAACATTACCTGGGATAAGATAGAGGGAGAGGTATAAACCTGCTTTATCCCAAATCGGTTAATAGAAGCTGTATATTTGTGGTTTTCGTTATAATATACTGATAAACAACGGTTTATAAATTTGATTTTCTAATGACCGCCATTAGAAAATTAGACTTGCAATATGCTTGTTTTCAATATTTTACAAGCAAGACCACGGAAATAGGGTATTCTAACGACCGATTTGGGTTTATAGCTTTGAAAGTCTGCAAGGAAGTGTGCAGCTTCTGAAGGTATCAATTATGAATATGTGTGTGAACGAAATGCTGGGACTTGCTGGACTATTGTGATAATAAAATAACGTTGCTCAAAATAAGAATATCATCACCAAAACCATACTTATGAAACAGCATCCAGGTATCGCTTTGAAGAGGATTATCGGGTGACACATAACCAACTGAGGAATGAGTATGTCAGAAAACTCAAAACTCCCTTATCACAGATAAATTTTGGTGTACAGATTAGTTTAGACAAAAGAAATAGTATGAAAATCTCATTACTCTGATCCTCGTATACAGGAAGCATAATAGATGTCAATATATATTTCAAGCCTAAACTTTTGACATATCTTTAACTTCGCAAAAAATAGAAGTCAAACCATAAATATAAAGTAGTAACAGAAAGCAAAAGCTAAGAAGCGAAAATTCTAATCACCTGCCAAAAGAAACCAGCAATACCGAAATGTCAGAAGGCGATACTCCGGAAATACGTGAAGCCTGAGCTATAGTAGAAGGTTTATATTTCTTAAGTTTCTGACGAGCTTCTGTACTTAGATTCGTAATTGAATCGTAATCAAAATCGTCAGGAATAGTCAATTTCTCCAAGTGATATAGTTTATCAGCCGTTGCCTTTTCTCGTGAAATATAAGAATTGTATCTGATGGAAATTTGCACACTCTCAATTACTTCCGAAGAAATTGTTCCACGTGGAACAAAATTTAAAAGATCGAACAATGTTGTTTCGGGACGAGTGACTATATCAGCAATCTTCTTTGATTCATGTATACAAGAAGAATCTACTGACATAAGATAAGGATTAACTTGAGAAGGAGTAATATTAGTAGAATAACAGAATTGCTCAAGCTCTAAAATTTGTTCTGCTTTACTCTGCATGAGCTTAAATCTGTGCTCAGTAGCCAAGCCTAAACGGAAGGACATTTCTGTTAACCTCAAATCAGCATTATCCTGCCTTAAAAGCATCCTATACTCAGCTCGAGAAGTGAACATTCTGTAAGGCTCATCGACCCCTTTGGTAACAAGATCGTCTATGAGAACTCCGATATATGCCTGGTCACGATGTAAAACAAAAGAGGGTTTCTCTACAATCTTAAGATGTGCATTAATTCCGGCCATCAAACCTTGAGCTGCTGCTTCCTCGTAACCGGTCGTTCCATTGACCTGCCCTGCAAAATAGAGATTAGGAATAATTCGGGATTCAAGGGTAGGATACAGTTGAGTTGGATCGAAATAATCATACTCGACTGCATACGCCGGACGATAAATCTTGACCTTTTCTAAACCTTTGATAGCTTTCAAAGCTCTAATCTGGATCTTCAAAGGGAGAGAAGAAGAAAATCCCTGCAGATAATATTCATTAGTATGCCTACCTTCAGGCTCCAAGAAAAGTTGATGAGCATTGTTATCAGGAAAAACCCTCAACTTATCTTCTATACTTGGACAATAACGGGGACCAATACCATGTATCATTCCGGTAAACATGGGAGACTCTGAAAAACCTTCCCTTAAAATATCATGAACCTCAGGATTGGTATGAAGAATGAAACAAGGCA
>CAZOKT010000123.1:0-7061 GCA_964580505.1 uncultured Parabacteroides sp.
GCAACAAATCGCCCATCAGTTTCGTGTCGAAGAACGACATCGGCAACTTCAGCAATTTGATAAAGAAATCACTTACCAAGGAAATGTTTATCCGCATGGAGATATGAAGTAACAGCCACCGGCGTATAAAATCAGTTGCTGTACGTCCTGTGACAATCATCAGTTCTCCCAATAGGACAAGCCATATAAACCCTATGTTATTATGCTTTATTCCAATATCAACAATTGCTTGAGTTAAAAAAGGCATGATTAGTTGAAGTAAACACCCCAGCAACAGCCCTAAAATAATTTGGATAAAATATTTTCTATATCGTAATATATAGCCAAACAAAAAGTTGAATGAACGCTTTTTATTTGGCTCTTCGATCATATTTCTTTTCCTAAATCTCTCTGTTGGTTCAATAACCATTACAACGCCTTCCTCTTCTCCTTTTGATACTGAACTAATCCAGTGCTTCTTAAAATTCTCCAAAGAATAACATACTAATCCCTTACCAGGATCTGCAATATAGAATTTTTTCTTTTTCTTTACTTTGTACAAAACTACAAAATGGTTTTGATTCCAATGTAATATACATGGCTGAGATATGTTGACTAATTGTTCTATAGAAATTTTTCCATAAATAGAATGGAAACCCAATTTCTCAGCTGCTGTATTTATTGCGAGCAAGGATACCCCCTCAGTCGAAACATCGCATATTTTAGAAAGTGTTTCAAGACTATATGCGTTTTTGTAAAATTTGCAAATCATTGCCAAACAGGCAACTCCGCATTGCATTGCATCCAATTGTTTAACAAAGTGAAATGTCACGTTATATTATTTTGCAGTATTAATATTAGTCAGACTGGAATCTTTATCAGTATTACTGATGCGCTTTCCTACGTGACCATGAAATTTGCCTTTGCAGAAACAGTAAGTAAACTTCAGGTATACGATTCTTCTAAGTTATTCCATTTGATAAATTCCAATCGTATCATCTACTCGTCGATTATTGTCATTACAGCATATTATTCTGTTATGTGCGTTGTAAGCTCAAGTTTATGCCCTATGATGTTTATAATCGATCAATTTCTTCACTATTGCTGCTGCCATGTTTTATAGACTTGAATGAATTAAACACGTAGCGTAATGATAAGGTTATATTTCTACTGTCCGCATTATTGAATTGTTGGGTACGAATATATCCATAATTCGTTTCCCAGTTTCCTGTTGCTTTTTTAAGGATATCATTTACCTGTAAATTGATGAACAAACGATTTTTTATAGGAACAATTGACAGATTACATCCCAAATTGTGAGTTACGCTATACGTGTCGGCTTTATCATACGATTTTGATTGAAAGATATAACTTACTGCGAAATCGACTATTTTAGCAAGTTTCCAGTTAGTAAATATCTGTGCGTAATACGAAGGTGTGGTACGATACAAAACTCCATCTCTGTAGGGAATTTTTGCATTTGGAACCAAAATACCGGTACTGCAATTAATAGTATGACGATTAAATAAGTGATCTGAGTATGTAAGCATTCCTGTGAATTGACCGGACTTTTTAAGATTTGCATAGGTATATTTCAACACTTGATTGTTTGTTTCGTCCGGGATGCTGCATGAAATGCGGTCGTTCCTCAGAAGATTGTATTCAAACTTCACATTGAATTTATTTTTCCAAGTTATATCAAAACCAAAATCATATTTGATTGTAGGCTTTAACAAGGGATTCCCAATTATATATGAATACTGATTAAGATAAGTAACAATAGGTGTTAATTCGCCAAACAAAGGCAGAGAGACCTTATTGGTTCCCGAAAGGGAGAAGCGTAAATCTTCTGATGATTGATAAGAGATTGATAATGAAGGCAAAAAGAATAAATCATTATAATCCTTTTCACCTTGTGCTGTATAACTATATTTTTTACCAAACCATTCACTTCGCAAGGCAAGTAACATCGTTATTTGTTGCCATTGAAAACTGCCCTCTGCGTAGAAGGCACATCGATTTTCATGAAATTTGTATTGAGAAGAGATGTCATTTTCTTTTGAATCATTCATGTTGTATACATGGCTATAACGCATACCGGTGATCAGCCTGATGGATTTACTGAAGCTGTGTTCGTATTCAGTGAGAAGCGAATAAATATTGTATTTTCCTTGAAAATCCAAATAGGTTTGCTTCTCGGATTCTATAGCCTTTTCCAAGGCTTGACTATTGTCCTTGCTGTTTTGGTAAAGGTAATCAGCCGTAATCCGAAGATTATTATTGGAATCAAATTCAGCCGAATAATCTAAAGTCACCAAATGCTGCTGTTCGTTATATTTTCCGGTTCTTTGAATATCAAAATTTTCTTGACCGGAATTAGAAGTGTGCTGCTGCATAAAGGAAGAATAAACAGGCTTATTCAATGAATAGTACCCTGAATATTTCAGGGCAAGGGTACTCTTCTTAAATTTAGTTTGAGTACCGATGTTCCAATCATGAGACTGCCGATTGGAGAGTGTCGTATCCATAAAGACCCTTTCAAACTCATTGCCGGTCTGATAACTTTCTTCTATTTGGTTGGAATATAATGTATTCTTTCTTCTTCTGAAACTATAGCCAAAGTCAATCAATGTACCATTGATCTTATTTTGAGAATTAAAACCTATTTTGCCAGAGTAATGACGCGCCCAAGTGTTTGTATTATAAATGGTCAGCGCAGGCTTTTCTGACGTAGTTTTTATATCTAATACAGAAGAATAACGTGAGTCGTATTTGGCTCCCGGCATGTGATCTACTATAATCTCTTTTATCTGTGATGGTTGCAAAGAGTTTATCTCATCCATACTTTTTATTTCCCTTCCGTTAATAAGGAGAAGTACCTGACCTTTTCCGAAATACGTCAACTTGTTATCCGTTTGAAAGACACCCGGAATATTGTTCAACAAACTTTGTACATCAGGAAGTTTTGAAAGGTAAGTTTGTTTAACATTGATATGTAATTGATTGTTTTTGTAGGAGGTGACATTACGCATAGCTCTTACCACAACATCATCTAATTCCAATGTTAATAAAGGCAACTGAATGCTATCCAAATCAATATTACTTTTTATATCTAATGATATTTTTTCTGTTTGATACCCCACATGGCTCACATTCAGTATATAGGAATTTTCAGGAATGTTTTCCAACAAGAATCCATGTTCTGTACTGATACTTTGCGCAACGATTGAATCGTTAAGGAAAAGTAGCACATTGGCATAAGGTATTACCTGCCCATCTGTATCACAAACAATCCCTTTAATTGTGTTTTGTGAGAACAAGGTGGTTCCCCGAAAAATAAATAGTATAAATAATAATGCAAAATGTAAATTATACTTAATTTTATTCATTGTTATTGTAACTATAATCACAATCTAAAAATATCTTAGCAACTATACTTCTGAATTATTCTCACGTTGATTGTGGTTGTTATTTTATATATACATCATGATATGGATCTGGGGCAAATGGGCAAGCAGGATCTGGGAAATCCCAATTTTCCGTTCCGTAGGCAGATATAACTTCTTTCCAACATACACCTCCCATTTTCTGCCGACAATCAATAAAATACTTGCATGTTTTACAGTGACTTTTATCAGATAATGTGTTTTGCTGCAAATAATACAAATTCAGTGCTTTTTCGGAGTTCCAAATCTCTGCTAATGACTGTCTAGTAATATCACCTACAATGAAATGAGGATTCCAATAAAGCTGTTCACAAATAGTTACTTGACCATCTGGCAATACAAACAATGAAGAATAATTCGCAGTACATAATCTACGATTCTTAAAAATATCATTTGAGTGTATCTGACGTTTGGCTGGTTTTCCCGTTGTCAGAGCAAGTGAAGAGTGTCTTACTGGTAAATCAAAGTGATTGTTACTAAAGAAATTGCTTAATTTTTGTAAATCTTCACTTTTTGCTCTGTAATGAATAAAATTATTTTCACCTTTAGGTATTGAATAGGTCGCAGGATCAATTCTCCAAACTTTTATATTGCGTTTATTTTTTATATAATCGTAAATGCTCTTCATGTCAATAATATCTGAATTCTCACTTGATATTATAGAATGAATAACAGTTTCTATATTATATTTTTCTAACAAATCAAGAGTTAATAAGATTTTGTTGTAATAGTCTTCTTTTCTGTGTACTATCTTTAGTAAATTTTTCTTTATCAATGTGTCTAAAGATATTTGTATATCTTTTACTCCAATGGATTTAAGAAATGAAATATCGCTTTCTGACAATTCTACTTTTGTGGAGAGAAAAGGTGTATATCCATTTTTATATAATAATTTAACTATATCTCTCCAATTTTCATGTGTGAATATATCGCCACCTATAATATCTACGGAACGAACCTTGAGTTGTACAGCTTCATTAACTATCTTTTCTACTAACGGAAGTGGTAACGATGCATTTCTTTTCTCTTTGGTCGCATAACAATATAGACAATCTGTTTTACATTTTGTTGTTATCATAAGCATGACATCATTTATCATTTGATGCCTGCCAAATGATATGTTTAGTTGAGAGTATGTAAAATCACTAGGTTGATATTGGTGGCGAGGAAGTATTTTTTCTGTTTCAGAACGAATTATTGTTCGAGGTGGGAAATAAACAGTTTTATTATCAAAGACAATCTTGATAAAATTTTCATTTTCGGTTATTTTATCTACAAATTTCGTTACTAAGATTTTGTCTAAATGTAAATAATTAGCGGCTCTATTTATAGAGGATTCGTAATCATCTCCATCAAAGCAGGAAAGTATCATCGCAAAAATAGGATGAAGTATAATATTATAGCGTTCAGATTCTTTAGCCCTGACTTCATCTTTAACTTGCAGGAAAGCTCTGCCATTATCTGGTTTGAGGATATAATATGGATTTAGTATTGCTCTCATTATGTATTGAATATATGTGAATGATTAAAGACTTTATTTGCAGGATGGCAATTTGCCATCCTGCATTTGTTCGCATCTTGTGAACTCTATTTTCTTGTTTTAAGTATGGGTCTGGCAACTCTGCGTTTTGTTGCACGAACTGCACCCCATTGCTGATGAAAATGCATCACTCTCAAGAGCTTGGTCTGGTTTCGTAATGACTTCACTACAACTGGAAGACATAGTACCGCCTTTAATCTCAGACATTTCACTAGCTAACAAAATTGAAGCTTCTTTTTGAAGTGTCAAATTTTCCTTGTGCACATCTTTGTCCATGACATTTATTTTTTTTTTTATTGTTTTACCTACTCGTAAGCTTTTCAGTTTCCGCTCCTTTGGACAGTCTGGTCTGTCGATGCTCTCTATACCGGTCTTGGAACATCAATTTTGAATTCGCCTGCAAAGATAAAGAATTACTTTATAACGCATGTTATATCTTCGAGATTTTTTTATCCGATAATTGGTTATTTAACATACCTATATTTTTGTAATTCATATCTAATCATACGTATATGTCATATTATTAATAACTTATATTACATCTCAGTAAACATTTGTATATTTTTTATTTATAATAGATATTGTATTCTGCGATATGCAGTTCAATACTCAGAATAAAATTCAACCATAGACATTTGTACAAATCATGAAGTGAAATCTTTATTTTTACGTGTAAAAGACAGACATGTTCTAAAACAACCGTTCCTTTGTATTCTTTTAAATCACCTATATTGTGTCTGATTTGTTACTTCATATTTTTATATTAATCATAGCAGCCTGTGTTACAGCAAATTGGTATGCTACATAAAGAAAGTCCACCAACTCTTCTACCTCACGGACACGGTTTGAAATCCGAGTGTCTATGTCAAGACCAACCAAAATACGGAGATGCTTATCAGCGAGCTTATCGGCAAGCTGGATATATCCCGAAAAATAGAAATAGCCCACAAGAATATCTACGGCATCCGATTTGGCAAGATACCCGTGATAATGTCGGAGGGTAGACGATCTCTATTGGTTATGAAACTATGTGCCATATTGAACTATGTTTTGTATCTTTATCAATCAAAATATTTGTTTCGTTCATATCAACATTAATTCCAGCCATACCGTCAACAATTATTTTTCCATACCAATGTCCTGAATCTGCTCTGCAACTCACTCAATCGTTCCATAATCTCATCGAAAGAAGGTGCATTGGCATAGATGAAGCCGAATGCAAGTCTTTGTTTAATCCATTGTGGGGCAATGCTGTAATCGTATTTGATTTCATCAGGACTACCATATTTCTCAATAGCTTGTTTTATGATTGCGACCTGTTCATCTGTCACGTTATCTTTCCCTAATTCCTTCATGGCTGCAACTACCAGTGGAAACAAGTCTGTCTTATAGGCAAAATTGCGAGGGGCACTGCGTTTGAATATGATCTTACGGTTCCCGATAGTAAGTTCTCGTGCTGTGGCATCTGTCAAATAGACAGCATTCATCGCAACCTGTGTGGAAAGTCCCAATTTGTTCAATGCTGTCAATCCACTAGGTATAATACGAGCCTTATCCTTTTTCCGCTATAGCGTATGCGATATCTTCTATAGAGGGACGAAGTACACCGAACTTATTCCGTAATGGATATAAATATAGACCTTGAGAGAGACGAATGAGCACACCCTCTTTCTCTAATCGGGAATTGGTATTAAGCCAAGGAATATTTCCACTATAATATTCAGGAACGGTACTCTTAGGAGTGCCGCCACTACATATATTTGAGCAAATATGCTGTATTTCTATTGTATTTTTCCATATAAATGAGGATCAATCATTTTGTTCGTAATAATACGAATAATCTATTCCTTTCATAAACATCTCACGGTCATCAATCTTAGTGGTCAGGGCAGACTTTACAAGAGCTTTGATGTGGGTGCTGTCTACAACGCTTTCCCGCATGGCCGTAAGATACTCGTTTTTGTCTATCCGGCTCCAGTCAACGCAGCGCTTCAGTGATCGTTTTAGCATCAGGTCGAGCCAAATACGGGTAGCGCGACCATTCCCCTCCATAAACGGATGTGCAACGTTCATCTCTACATATTTGTCCATTATCT
>CAZOKT010000124.1:0-7016 GCA_964580505.1 uncultured Parabacteroides sp.
AAACAGGCTCTTATCCCGAACTCACGTAATTTATTGAATGAAATCAAAACAGTTTCTGAGTAAAACACAAAAATATGATTGAAATTTAAAGACTATTTGAATTCCGAGGATATGGTGACATGCGGTCATTACATTAAATTATACTTGTGAAAAATATGTCTAATCTACCATATGTTCTCGTTTTTTATCCTTACCTTTGGACGCAGAAAAGGAGGTTTTAACACGATAAATTTAATAGGAATATTGTTTAATCTTGATAATATGGACGAACAAATTAAGCAAATAGCAGAACGATTGGCGGGATTGCGCGAAGCATTGGAGTTATCTCCGGAAGAAGTCGCTAAAGCATGCCATCTTTCGACGGATGAATACCTGCAAATGGAAAGTGGGACGGTAGATATATCGGTAAGTGTGTTGCATCAGATAGCGCAGACGTATGGCGTGGAGCTGACTGCGCTGATGTTTGGAGATGAACCGAAAATGAGTTCTTACTTTGTAACACGAAAGAACAAAGGCGTGGCCGTAGAGCGTGTGAAGGCATATAAATATCAATCCCTTGCTGCAGGCTTTGTGCATCGCAAGGGGAATCCGTTTCTCGTGACGGTGCATCCGAAACCGGAAGGAACATCGATTTATCGGAATACACACCCGGGACAAGAATTCAACTATGTATTGCGTGGGCGGATGCTTATTGAAATCAACGGGAAACAATTAATTTTAGAAGAAGGAGACAGTATCTACTTTGATTCTGAACAACCGCATGGGATGTTAGCTTTAGATGGTAAAGAGGTTGAGTTTTTGGCAATAATATTGTAAATATGTTAGAAAGATTCATTGAACAGACTACATTCGTTTCTCAGGAAGATTTTAAGAAACATTTAAAGATAAAGGTTCCAGAGAATTTTAACTTCGGATATGATGTGGTAGATGCATGGGCGGAGGAAGAGCCCGAAAAGAAAGCGCTTTGTTGGACAAATGATAAGGGAGACCATGTGGATTTTACTTTTGCAGAGATGAAACGCTATACTGACCAAGCAGCTGCCTATTTTCAATCGCTTGGCATTGGGCGAGGTGATATGGTGATGCTTATCCTGAAACGTCGCTACGAATTTTGGTTTTCAATTATAGCATTACATAAATTAGGTGCGATAGCTATTCCGGCTACGCATTTATTGACAAAGAAAGATATCATTTATCGGGCAAATGCGGCAGATATCAAGATGATTATCTGCGCAGGCGAAGAAGTGATTACAACACACATCCTAGATGCCATGCCGGAGTCTCCATCGGTAAAAGAGTTGGTATCTGTCGGCCCATATGTTCCTGAAGGATTTCATGACTTTCATAAGGAATGGGAGAACGTACCGACATTCGAGCGTCCGGCTCATCCGAATAGCAATGAAGACATTTCCCTCTTATATTTCACCTCCGGGACAAGCGGTGAACCGAAGATGGTAGCGCATGATTTTACCTATCCTTTAGGACACATTACGACAGGTTGTTATTGGCATAATCTTCATAAGGACAGCCTTCATTTGACTATAGCCGATACGGGCTGGGGAAAAGCCGTGTGGGGAAAACTCTATGGGCAATGGATTGCCGGGGCGACGGTCTTTGTGTATGACCACGAGAAGTTCACGCCTGCCAATATGCTCCAGATGATTCAAGATTATAAAATCACATCTCTTTGTGCTCCGCCTACTATCTTCCGTTTCCTGATTCGCGAAGACCTTACGAAGTATGACCTCTCATCTTTGCAATATTGTACGATAGCGGGTGAGGCTTTGAATCCTGCCGTTTATAAAAAATTCTATGATTTGACGGGCATTAAGCTGATGGAAGGCTTTGGACAGACAGAGACGACACTGACTATTGCTACTTTCCCATGGATGGAACCGAAACCTGGCTCGATGGGTGTACCGAATCCGCAATATGAGGTGGATTTGCTTCGTGCAGATGGAACTTCAGCTGAGGATGGCGAGCAAGGACAGATTGTTATTCGTACCGCCAATGGCAAGCCGCTTGGTTTGTTTAAGGAATACTATCGCGATGCCGAACGGACACGCGAGGCTTGGCACGACGGATTGTATTATACCGGCGATGTGGCTTGGCGGGATGAAGATGGTTATTATTGGTTCGTAGGCCGTGCAGATGATGTGATTAAAAGTTCCGGCTATCGTATCGGTCCTTTCGAAGTGGAGAGCGCATTGATGACACATCCGGCCGTAGTGGAATGTGCCATTACGGGTGTACCGGATGAAATACGCGGGCAAGTGGTCAAAGCCACTATTGTATTATCAAAGGAATATAAGGATAAAGCAGGCGAAGATTTGGTGAAGGAGTTGCAAGACCACGTAAAGCGTGTAACGGCTCCTTATAAGTATCCGCGTGTGGTTGAGTTCGTGGATGAATTACCAAAGACCATTAGTGGGAAGATTCGTCGGGTAGAGATTAGAGATAAAGATAATAAATAAAGATGAGACATTTCACTTGTGTACAAGATTTGGGCGACCTGAAGCAGGCGCTTAACGAGGCTTTCGAGGTTAAGAAAAATCGTTTCCGGTTCGCTGAACTGGGGAAAAACAAGACATTATTGATGGTTTTCTTCAATTCCAGTCTTCGCACTCGTCTTTCTACGCAAAAGGCAGCGATGAATTTGGGTATGAACACGATTGTACTTGATGTAAACCAAGGTGCGTGGAAGCTGGAAACCGAACGGGGCGTGATTATGGACGGCGATAAATCGGAGCACCTGTTGGAAGCTATTCCGGTGATGGGTTGCTATTGTGATGTGATTGGCGTACGTTCTTTCGCCCGCTTTGAAAGTAAGGAGGATGATTATACGGAGAAGATACTGAACCAGTTCATTCAATATTCAGGCAGGCCGGTATTCAGCATGGAAGCTGCTACGCGCCATCCGTTGCAGAGCTTTGCAGATTTTATTACAATCGAAGAATACAAGAAAACGGCTCGCCCGAAGGTGGTGATGACGTGGGCGCCGCATCCGAAAGCGCTCCCGCAGGCCGTTCCCAACAGTTTTGCCGAGTGGATGAATGCCACGGACTATGATTTTGTCATTACGCATCCCGAAGGATATGAATTAGACCCGAAGTTCGTAGGTAATGCGCGGGTGGAATACGACCAGAAGAAGGCATTGGAAGGAGCCGACTTTGTCTATGCCAAAAACTGGGCGGCCTACACAGACCCGAACTACGGGAAAGTCATCAATACAGACCGCTCGTGGACAGTAGACACCGAGAAGATGGCACTCACGAACAACGCCTACTTCATGCATTGTCTGCCCGTGCGTCGTAACATGATTGTGACGGACGACGTGATTGAAAGCCCGCAAAGTATTGTAATCCCTGAGGCTGCCAACCGCGAAATCTCTGCGCAAACCGTCTTGAAGAAAATACTCGAAGGATTGAAATGACCGCGATTTTCTAACGACTAATCTGGATGAGACTAAAAACGTTTCCGGCACCTACGAGGGGCTGAAACGTTTTTTAGTTACTTTTATTGAGGCATAAACAGCAAGCCTATTTCATGAGTTTATAAATCCATAATGCCTCAACGGTACAACCTAAGTGCCTCAGAGGTCATACCTAAGTGCCTTAGAGATGCAACCTAAGTGCCTCAGAGGTTATACCTAAGTACTTATTTTTATGAAGAAACTTCTATTTCACGTATGTTTATTTTTAAGTTTGAGTAATATGACACAAGCTGAAACGAATCCCTTGTTAGGCAAGTGGAACACTCCGTTTGAAACGATTCCGTTCGACAAAATCAAGACAGCCCATTACGAACCGGCTTTTCAGAAAGGAATTGAGGAGCTACGGGCTGAAATTGACGCGATTGCGAATAACGAAAAACCGGCAACTTTCGAAAATACTATCGTTGCATTAGAACGGAGCGGGAAGCTATTAAACAGAGTCAGCGGCACCTTTTTCAACGTATTAAGTGCAAATGCAAATGACGAAATGATGGAAATCTCGCAACGCGTTTCGCCTAAACTGACTGAAAGTTCGAACTATATCTACCTGAACGAGAAACTGTTCTCCCGCGTAAAGGCGGTCTACGACGAACGTTCCCGACTGAACCTCGATACGGAAGACGCCAAACTATTGGACGAAACTTACCGCGCATTCCAGGAACGGGGTGCTTCGCTGAATGCGGAAGAAAAGGCAAAATACCGCGAACTGACCACCGAAATGAGCCTGCTCTCGCTTCAGTTCGACCAGAACGCGCTGAAAGACAAGAACCGCTACGAACTGCTGCTGACGGACGAAAAAGACCTTGCAGGACTGCCGGAAAGTATCCGCGAGGCAGCCGCTCATCTGGCTGAGGAGAAAGGCAAGTCCGGCTGGCTCTTCACGCTCGACGCCCCGAGTTATGTGCCGTTCATGCGTTATGCCGATTCGCGGGAGCTGCGCGAACAGATGTACAAGGCATTCATGAACGTAGGAAACAAAGGCGACGAATATGACAACAAGGAAATCGTGCGAAAACTGGTAAACAACCGTTTGGCACTGGCTCAGCTAATGGGTTATCCTAATTACGCGGCATTCGAGCTCTCCCATAAGATGGCAAAGAACGCCGATAACGTTTACAAACTGCTTAACCAATTACTGGATGCTTACAAACCGGTAGCAATTAACGAATTTAACGCCGTGCAGGGATTTGCTATCGGAACAGAACAAAAAGACATCGAAATCAAGCCGTGGGACTGGAATTACTATTCCGAAAAACTGAAAGACCTCCGCTTCAAGGTAAATGACGAGATGACGCGCCCTTATTTCCAATTAGAAAACGTAAAGAAGGGAGTCTTCGGGCTGGCAACACAGCTTTATGGTATCACCTTCAAGGAGAACAAAAAGATTCCGGTTTACGACAAGGAAGTACAGGCCTACGAAGTATATGACGAATCGGGCAAGTTCCTGGCCATCCTCTATACCGATTTTTTCCCACGTGAAGGAAAACAGTCGGGCGCATGGATGAGCGACATCAAATCACAATATATAGATGATAAAGGCAGAGACAGTCGCCCTCAAATTATCATTGTAATGAACTTTACCCGCCCAACAGCCACCCGACCTTCATTGCTGACATTCGACGAAGTAGAAACACTGCTCCACGAGTTCGGTCATGCACTCCACGGCATGTTTGCTTCCGGAAAATATGCGAGCCTCTCCGGTACGAACGTTTATCAGGATTTCGTCGAGCTGCCCTCACAGATTATGGAGAATTGGCTTACCGAAAAGGAATATTTAGATCAAATTGCGGTACACTACGAGACAAACGAGAAAATCCCACAGGAATTGATACAGAAACTGATAGATGCATCCAATTTCAACACGGGTTATCTATGCTGCCGTCAAGTCAGCTTCGGACTTTTGGATATGGCCTGGCATACGCTGACCGAACCCTTTACGGGCGACGTCATAACATTCGAGAAGCAAGCGTGGAAACCGGCAATCGTTGTTCCGGACATTGCAGGCACCTGCATGAGTACAAGCTTTGGTCATTTGTTTGCCGGAGGTTATGCAGCCGGATATTACGGATATAAATGGGCAGAAGTGCTGGATGCGGACGCGTTTTCGCTATTCAAAGAGAAAGGCATCTTCAACAAAGAGGTGGCGAAGTCATTCCACGATAATATCCTGTCAAAAGGCGGAACAGAAGACCCGGATATCCTCTATAAACGTTTCCGTGGTCAAGAACCGACCATCGATGCACTCTTGAAGCGGAACGGTATCGTGAAATAAATCATTATGCTTGTACAGTATAGTTTATTTTGCATTTAAATATTTTCTGTGATGTTGCACTCAAAACCATGTAT
This sequence comes from uncultured Parabacteroides sp., assembly GCA_964580505.1. Classification (GTDB taxonomy): domain Bacteria; phylum Bacteroidota; class Bacteroidia; order Bacteroidales; family Tannerellaceae; genus Parabacteroides. The sequence continues at coordinate 5,840 of CAZOKT010000124.1, forward strand.
TTTGATTGCACATTGTCATATGAATAAGTATATTTGCACAGATTTAAAAATAAAACAAACATGGAAACTTTAAATTGGTCAGAACTTGGTTTCGGTTATGTGAAGACAGACTATAATATCCGATGCTACTATCGGGACGGAAAATGGGGAGAGCTTGAAGTTAGCTCTTCGGAGATATTGAATATCCACATGGCGGCTACGTGCCTGCATTATGGGCAGGAATCGTTCGAAGGCTTGAAGGCTTTCCGCGGAAAGGACGGCAAGATTCGCGTATTCCGTATGGACGAAAATGGAAAACGTATGCTATCTTCCAGTCGGGGGATTAAGATGGCTGAATTTCCGGTCGAAAGGTTTGAAGAAGCCGTTCGTAAAGTCGTTAAACTGAACGAACGCTTTGTGCCGCCCTACGAGAGCGGAGCTGCATTGTATATCCGCCCGCTTATGTTAGGATTAGGAGCACAAGTGGGTGTGAAACCGGCTCCAGAGTATATGTTTATCGTATTTGTTACGCCGGTGGGACCCTATTTTAAAGGAGGATTTCAACCCTCTAAGGTATGCATCTTACGCGAATATGACCGCGCGGCTCCTCACGGCACCGGTACCATTAAGGTAGGTGGCAATTATGCCGCAAGCTTGGTAGCCGGAGAGATTGCCAACTCCAAAGGATACGCCGCAGTACTTTATTTAGACCCGAAAGAGAAGAAATATTTGGACGAATGCGGACCTGCCAACTTCTTTGGTATCCGCGGCAATAGCTACATTACACCTAAGTCGCAATCCATCTTGCCCTCTATTACCAATAAGAGTTTACAGCAATTAGCGGCAGATATGGGCTTGACCGTTGAATGCCGACCTGTCCCATTAGAGGAAATAGCCACCTTTGATGAGGCTGCCGAGTGTGGAACCGCTGCAGTAATAGCTCCTATCTCTCAAATTGATGATTTAGACGAGAATAAGTCATATATCATAGCCAAAGATGGTAAACCCGGATCTGTCTGTGAAAAGCTGTATCATAAGTTGCGTGCCATTCAATATGGCGATGAGCCGGATGAATATGGTTGGATAACTATCATAGAATAATTGGGGTATAAAATAAAAAGGAAATCCCGTATGCAATATAATAAAGGAACTATCCACTTTAGGCTTGAAATACCTTAAGAACTTTGGTTTCGTTAGA
>CAZOKT010000125.1:0-7008 GCA_964580505.1 uncultured Parabacteroides sp.
CGTCTGATGTAGGATGAAACGGCGTCTGATCCTACCCCCTTCGGCAACGAAGCATAAATTACCCTTTAAACGATTGATAGACAGATAGAAAATGAAAGAAGACATAAAGAAAGTCCTGATATTGGGTTCAGGCGCATTGAAGATAGGCGAAGCAGGTGAGTTCGATTATTCCGGCAGTCAGGCTTTGAAGGCCATCAGGGAGGAAGGTATTGAGACCATATTGATTAACCCGAATATTGCGACGGTGCAGACCTCCGAAGGCGTGGCAGATACGGTTTACTTCCTGCCGGTGACGCCTTTTTTTGTAGAGAAAGTGATAGAAAAAGAACGCCCCGATGGCATTCTGCTTGCCTTTGGCGGACAGACTGCACTGAACTGCGGTGTGGCGTTATACCAGAGCGGAACGTTGGAGAAGTACCATGTGCGTGTGCTGGGTACGCCGGTGCAGGCCATTATGGACACCGAAGACCGTGAGCTTTTCGTCAAGAAGTTGGACGAAATAAACGTAAAGACCATCAAGAGCGAGGCGGTTGAAACGATAGAGGATGCCCGTCGTGCGGCAGCCGAGTTGGGCTATCCGGTGATTATCCGCGCCGCCTATGCGCTGGGCGGACTGGGTTCCGGCTTCTGCGACAACGAGGAAGAGCTGAACACGCTGGTGGAAAAAGCCTTTTCCTTCTCGCCGCAGGTACTGGTAGAAAAGAGCTTGAAGGGCTGGAAAGAGGTTGAGTATGAGGTAGTGCGCGACCGTTTCGACAATTGCATCACGGTGTGTAACATGGAGAACTTCGACCCGCTGGGCATCCACACGGGCGAGAGTATCGTGATTGCGCCGTCGCAAACGTTGTCGAATACCGACTACCATAAGTTGCGCGAACTGGCTATCCGCATCATCCGGCACATCGGGATTGTGGGCGAATGTAACGTGCAGTATGCATACGACCCGGAGTCGGAAGATTATCGGGTGATAGAAGTGAATGCCCGCCTGAGCCGCTCGTCGGCATTGGCCTCGAAAGCAACAGGCTATCCGTTGGCGTTCGTGGCAGCCAAGCTGGGCTTGGGATATGGCTTGTTCGACCTGAAGAATTCTGTAACAAAGACCACCAGTGCTTTCTTCGAACCGGCTTTGGATTACGTCGTGTGCAAGATTCCGCGCTGGGACTTGGGCAAGTTTCATGGCGTGGCACGCGAGTTGGGTTCCAGCATGAAGTCGGTGGGAGAGGTGATGGCTATCGGGCGAACCTTTGAAGAAGCGATACAGAAAGGGCTCCGCATGATAGGGCAGGGCATGCATGGTTTCGTTGAAAACAAGGAGCTGGTGCTGCCCGATATAGACAAAGCGCTGCGCGAACCTACCGACCGCCGTATCTTTGTCATCAGCAAAGCCTTCCGCGCAGGATATACCATCGACCAGATTCATGATTTGACCAAGATAGACAAGTGGTTCCTCCAGAAGCTGTACGGCATCATTCAGACGGCAAATGAATTGGAAGCATGCAGCAAATTGCAGGAAGTATCGGATGAGTTGATGCGTAAGGCGAAGGTTCAAGGGTTCTCGGACTTCCAGATAGCCCGTGCGTTGTTTAAAGAGAAGATGGATGATGCCGAGATGGCAATCTTGCAAGTGCGCCAGGAACGTAAATATCGTGGCATTGTGCCTGTCGTTAAGCAGATAGATACATTGGCAGCAGAGTACCCCGCTCAGACGAACTACTTGTACCTTACTTATAGTGGTATAGAGAATGATGTGCATTACGTAGGCGACAAACGTTCTATCGTCGTGCTGGGTTCGGGGGCTTATCGCATAGGTTCGTCAGTCGAATTCGACTGGTGTGGTGTGCAAGCCCTGAATACGATTCGTAACGAAGGCTGGCGTTCGGTGATGATTAACTATAATCCGGAGACCGTCTCAACGGATTACGACATGTGCGACCGTCTCTATTTCGACGAACTGACGTTCGAGCGTGTGATGGATATTCTGGAGTTGGAGAATCCGCATGGCGTCATCGTATCGACAGGCGGACAGATTCCGAATAACCTTGCTATGCGTCTTGATGCGCAACATATTAATATATTGGGTACTTCGGCAAAGAGCATCGACAATGCGGAAGACCGTGAGAAGTTCTCGGCGATGCTGGATCGTATCGGTGTGGATCAGCCCCGCTGGAAGGAACTCTCCTCGATGGATGATATCAATGCGTTTGTGCAGGAGGTGGGCTTCCCGGTATTGGTTCGTCCCAGCTACGTGTTGAGTGGGGCGGCGATGAATGTCTGTTCCAATCAGGATGAGCTGGTGCGCTTCCTTGAATTGGCGGCGAATGTCTCGAAAAAGCATCCGGTGGTGGTGAGTCAGTTCATCGAACATTCCAAAGAGGTCGAGATGGATGCGGTGGCGCAAAACGGTGAAATCATTATGTATGCGATAAGCGAGCACATCGAGTTTGCAGGGGTTCATTCGGGTGATGCGACCATTCAGTTCCCTGCCCAGAAGCTCTATGTGGAGACGGTACGCCGCATCAAGAAAATCAGCAAGCAGATTGCGAAGGAACTGAATATCTCCGGGCCGTTTAATATTCAGTATCTGGCTAAGGGTAACGAGATTAAGGTTATCGAGTGTAACCTGCGTGCTTCGCGTAGCTTCCCGTTCGTCAGCAAAGTGCTGAAGATAAACTTCATCGATTTGGCTACCCGCGTCATGCTGGGCTTGCCGGTCGAGAAGCCGAACAAGAACGAATTTGACTTGGATTACGTCGGCATCAAGGCGTCGCAGTTCTCGTTCAACCGCTTGCAAAAGGCTGACCCCGTGCTGGGAGTCGACATGGCTTCGACGGGCGAGGTGGGTTGCATCGGCGACGATGTTTCCGAGGCAATTCTGAAGAGCATGCTCTCGGTCGGGCAGCGCATTCCGGAGAAGAACATCCTCTTGTCTACCGGTTCGGCCAAGCAGAAGGTCTCAATGCTGGATGCCGCGCGGTTGCTGGCGGAGAAAGGGTACAATCTTTATGCGACGGGCGGAACTTACCGTTTCTTCCAAGAGAACGGCGTGCCCTGCACGTTGGTGTACTGGCCAAGCGAGGAGGGCAAGAAGCCACAGGCGTTGGAAATGTTGCATGAAAAGCAGATTGACATGGTGGTGAATATCCCACGCGACCTTTCTGCAAGGGAGCTGACTAACGGTTATAAAATCCGCCGTGCTGCCATCGACCTGAATATCCCGCTGATAACGAATGCGCGTCTGGCAAGTGCCTTTATTCATGCTTTCTGCACGCTGACGTTGGACGATATTAAAATAAAGAGTTGGCAAGAGTATAAATAGTCCTTCGGCAACCTGTCAAAACGTTTTGGGAATGCTCCGATGCCCTTCGGAGGCTTGCCGAAGCGTTTTGGCTGCATTTTGAAGGACGTCGCCGATATGCCAATGGGTGTAGGTATATGAGCGGAGTTGCAGTTTATGAGGAAATAACCTTAGGATGACGAAAAACTTATAAATACATATATACAATGGAAAACGCATTGACTGTCGCGCGGAAACTGGTTGCGCAGACGTCGCCAATCGGTAAAAAATCCGTTAAGAAATTGGCGTCTATCTTGGTAAGGACAGAATTGAAGAAGGGACAGAACTTCCTGAAAGAAGGGGAGGTAAGTAGACAGATAGGCTATGTCGAGCAGGGGCTTGTTCGTCAGTATTATTACAAGAACGGCAGAGAGCTGACCGAGCATTTTAGCCGTGAGGGCGATGTTTTCATCTGCATTGAGAGTTTTCTCAGGCAAAAACCTTCGCAAATGATTGTCGAGGCACTGGAGAACACAGTGATCTATGGCATCCCGCGTGAGCCACTGTTGGCGTTGGTGGCAGAAAACTATGAAATCGAAAAAGTGTATCGCGGATTGCTGGAAAATTCACTGATTCTTTCCCAGCGGAAGATGGATATGTTCCGTTTCGAGTCTGCGGGCGAGCGGTATAACCGTTTGTTTAAGGAGCGGCCGGAAATCGTCAAGCGGGCTCCGTTGTCCCATATCGCTTCTTTTCTGTTGATGACGCCGGAGACGCTCAGTCGCGTGCGGTCAAATGCAGAGTGAAAGGAGAATATAATGAAAGTCGGATTATTTGTTCCGTGTTACATTAATGCCGTGTATCCGGAGGTAGGAGTTGCAACATACAAACTCCTGAAAAAGGTTGGTGTGGAGGTAGATTACCCCTTAGACCAGACCTGCTGCGGGCAGCCGATGGCGAATGCAGGCTTCGAAGGCGAAGCAGCCCGTTTGGCATTGCGTATGGAGGAGCTGTTCAAGCCGTATGAGTATGTGGTAGGCCCGTCGGCAAGCTGCGTGGCTTTCGTAAAAGAGAATCACCCTGCTATCTTGAGCAAGGCGGAACATGCGTGCCTGAACAGCAGGAAGATTTATGACGTTTGCGAGTTCCTGCACGACGTGGTGAAGCCGGCGGAACTGCCGGCAGTGTTCCCGCACAAGGTGAGCTTGCATAACAGCTGCCACGGTGTGCGGGAGTTGCATCTTTCGGCACCGAGCGAGCGGAACATTCCCTACTATTCCAAGTTGCGTGACTTGCTGAAGCTGGTCAAAGGAATCGAGGTGTTCGAGCCGGAGCGTGCGGACGAGTGCTGTGGCTTCGGTGGGATGTTCTCCATCGAAGAACCGGAAGTATCTGTTTGCATGGGGCATGACAAGGTGATGAATCATATCCGCACAGGTGCCGAATACATAACAGGCGCAGACAGTTCCTGCCTGATGCACATGGAAGGAATCATCCGGCGCGAAAAACTCCCCATCAAGACCATCCATATTGTTCAAATATTAGCGGCAGAATCAATATGAGTACAAAACATGCAATAGCTGCGGCCAAGTTTATCGCTAACCGCGCACAAGAACAGTGGCACGACGAGACCTTGTGGATGGTACGTGTCAAGCGAGACAAGCAGAGCAAATCCTTGCCGGAGTGGGAGCAGCTGCGCGATTTGGCGGCAGCTATCAAGAACTATTCTAACTCCCATCTGGAGTCTTTATTGCAGGAGTTTGAGAAGAACGCACTGGCAAATGGCGCGGTCGTACATTGGGCGAAGGATGCAGAGGAGCATAACCGTATCGTATATGAGATATTGCAGCAACACCGGGCAAAGAACCTGATCAAGAGCAAATCCATGCTGACGGAAGAGTGCGAGATGCAGCCCTTCCTTGCCGAAAAAGGCATAGACGTGGTGGAAAGCGACCTCGGCGAGCGAATCCTCCAGCTGATGAACATGAAACCCAGCCACATCGTATTGCCGGCAATCCACGTGAAGCGGCAACAGGTCGGAGAAATGATGGAGGAGAAGCTGGGTACCGAGAAAGGAAACTTCGACCCAACCTACCTTACCCACGCCATGCGTAAGCATTTGCGTCAGCAGTTCCTCCATGCGGATGTGGCTATGACGGGGGCGAATTTCGCAGTGGCCTCGACGGGTGAAATCGTAGTTTGTACCAATGAAGGGAATGCGGATATGGGTACCTCTTTCCCGAAGGTGCATATTGCTACGTTCGGCATGGAGAAGATTGTACCGAATCGGGAGGCGCTGGGGGTATTCACACGCTTGTTGGCACGTTCCGGCACAGGGCAGCCCATCACCTCTTATACCTCCCACTACCGTCGTCCGCCTGAGGGAGGCGAGTTCCATATTATCATCGTTGATAATGGACGCAGCGACATCTTGGCACAACCGGAACACATCAAAGTCCTAAACTGCATCCGCTGCGGGGAATGTATGAATACCTGCCCGGTTTATCGGCGCACAGGCGGCTACTCTTACACGTATTTCATACCGGGACCTATCGGAATCAACTTGGGGATGTTGCGTAATCCGCAGAGGTATGCCGACAATGTCTCCGCTTGCTCGTTGTGTCTCTCCTGTTCGAACGTCTGTCCGGCTGAAGTGGATTTGGGTGAGCAGATATACAAGTGGAGGCAAACGTTAGACTCCATAGGCAAGGCTAATCCGGAGAAAAAACTCATGTCGAAAGGCATGAAGTACCTGATGGAGCGTCCGGCGTTGTTCAATACGGCACTACGGTTTGCTCCGGTAGCCAATCATCTGCCGCGCTTCATGGTTTATAATGCCGCGAATGCATGGGGTAGGGGGCGTGAGCTGCCGGTATTCGCAAAAGAATCGTTTAATGATATGTGGAAAAGGGGAAAGGTAGAATGAGCAGTAAAGAAGAGATATTGGCACGTGTCCGGCAGCATACGGGGAAGGTGTATCCTATGCCGGACTTGCGTATAGAAGCAATTACTTATGCGGACAAGGTCGCTACGTTTATAGAGGTATTGAAGGCAGGTGGGGGAGAGGCGCATATCCTCCGGCCGGATGAGGATGTGAATGCGGTTATCCAGAAGTATTATCCGGAGGCACAGCGTATAGCGTCCAATTTGCCTAACATTACCTGCGCGACACTGAATCCGGACAACCTCACAGACCCACGTGCGCTGGATGGTGTAGACCTTGCCATTGTCAGGGGCGAGTTCGGTGTCGCAGAGACGGCCGCCGTATGGTTGCCCAAGCAGACCCGACACAAAGCGGTCTATTTCATTTCCAATGCTTTAGTGATACTCCTCGACAAGGAGGCACTTGTGCATAACATGAATGAGGCTTATCGCCGCATTGCCGATGCCGATTACGACTATGGCGTGTTTATGTCCGGACCCTCTAAGACGGCAGACATTGAGCAGGCATTGGTATTTGGCGCACATGGTCCTATCCGCGTAACGGTGATACTCTGCTGATAGCAGAAACAGGCATGTAGAAAGAAGAGACCTCACTCGGTCGTGTGAACTGACTTCATTCGGTCGAGTGAGGTTGTTTCATACGAGTATATTAAACACCTTCATACGACCGAAAGCGGTCTTCTATTAACGTGAGTTCGACATAAGATGTAAATTATTTCTCTGAGAGATAGGGGTATAGCAATAAAAGCAATAATATTGTATGGCGGATGATTTTTGCGAGGAACAAACCT
>CAZOKT010000126.1:0-4633 GCA_964580505.1 uncultured Parabacteroides sp.
TAAAAATCATCCGCCATACAATAATGCTTTTATTGCTACATTCCTATCTCTCAGAGAGATAATTTATATCTTATGTCGAACTCACGTTAAATTATAATCAAATTTTACCTACCAAGTCAATTGTGGGCTTGAGGGTAGCCTCCCCTTTCCGCCATTTGGCGGGGCATACCTCATCTTTGTGCTCGGCTACGAATAGAGCCGCCTCTACTTTGCGGAGAAGCTCGTCGGCATTGCGGCCGATGTTGTTGTCGTGTATCTCCGCCAGCTTCACCTTCCCTTCGGGATTCACGAGGAAAGTACCACGATAGGCCATGCCCTCTTCCTCAATCATAACCCCAAACGCACGGCAAAGTACGCCTGTCGGGTCGGCAAGCATCGGATAGCTGATCTTGCGGATGCTTGCCGATGCATCATGCCACGCCTTATGAACAAAATGTGAATCCGTACTTACGGAATAAACTTCTACACCCAAAGCCTGAAACTGTTCGTATTTCTCTGCCATATCTACCAGCTCGGTAGGGCAAACGAAGGTAAAATCAGCAGGATAGAAGAAGAAGATGCCCCATTTTCCGGCGAGTTCCTTATCTGTTACTGTTCTGAAATTTCCGTTATGGAAGGCCTGAACCTTGAATTCAGGCAGTTGTGCATTGATAATAGGTTCCATACAATTTTGATTTTTAAATAGAGATATTAATGAATGATAATGTTTATTTGCTGCAAACCTCAGTGCTGAATGCCACGAGCATCCATACGGTCTTTTCCTGTTCCTTCAGGTAATCACTCATCAGGGAGGCAGTTACCTCGTCTCCGGCCTCGGAAGCCAGTTCGAGCAGATGGCGCTCTTCTTCGATAAGGATGCGATAAGTGTCGAGGATGAGTTCTACCGCTTCTTTCCCACATGATACGTCGGTAGCCTCTTTTACCTGTGCAATCTGTAAATATTCGCTGAAGCGGCTTTCAGGTGTTCCCCCTAACATGAGGATGCGCTCTGCGATTTCATCTATCTTTTCGGCCACATCGTCATACATTGACTCGAATTTCTCGTGTAGAACAAAGAAGCCACGTCCTTTCACATGCCAATGAAATCCGCGCAAGTTCGTATAGAATACCTGAAAATCCGCCAGCAGTTGAGATAAAACCGAAAGGATTCCGGTTACTTTTCCCTCGTTCAAATTCAAATAATCCAGTGTTTTCATACTTATAAAAATTAAATGGGTTATTACTATCTGCACATCCTATGTCTGTGCTTTCGGGTACAAATATATGCACAGAAAAAAGGTTTGTCAAATAGATAAAACGTATTGATACATAGTTAATTTCTATAAGTAAGAAAAAGGAAGGCGAAGGGAGGAGTTTTACCTCCTCTGCCCTCCGCCCATACCGCTGCTGCTTCCGAGTGTCGTCACCATAGAAGTGAGCGTAAAGGTAGACTGCTCGGTACCGCCTGAATACGTGCCGTCGGTGTAATAGCCGAAGAATTCGGTGCCGTCAGAGACGCTGCCTCCCGTCGAGAGCGTATAGCTTTCGCCCTCTTCCAACGCCGAACTGCTGAAGAGGAGCGTCACACGCGAATAATTGGTGGGCACCTCGTAGGTAAGGACGCTTGTCCCGTCGGAAGAAGTCAGGTTGATTAATGACCCGCTTGATACGGAACCGGTGTAAATGACCGTCGGTTGTGTGCAGGCGCTCGAAGTCGGCGTACTGGTTTCCCCGCCAATTCCCAACAAAACGCCGCCGGTGATGGAGAACGTGTTCTCATCGCAATCCAAACCTCCCTCAGGCGAATCCGTACCCACGGCGATAGTCAGTCCGCCGGTAACGGTCAGTGTCCCGTTGGAATCTATACCGTCATTCCCCATACTGTAACAATAAATGGTTCCTCCGTTGATGATGATGGCGTCAGAAGCATTCATGGCATCGTCGTAACAATAGGTAGCAATCTGTCCGTTGTCCACTTGCAAAGTAGATTTGCTCTCGATGCCTTCGCTGCCCTCTCCGCCCGTTGCCTTGACAAGGACGACGGCTTCGCCGTCGATAGTGATGTTTCCGTCTGCCTTGATGCCTTTGGCTGAAGAGTCTACACTCCCTACTACATACTGACTGCCAGTGGTTTCTACCAGAATCGTGCCGCCGGTGATGGAGATAGCCCCGTCGCAATTGATGCCTTTGCCAGCTGCGCCTGTACTTTGCAAGGCAAGCTGTCCGCCAGTAATCGTCATGTCGCCGTCACATTTGATGCCCGCTGCCGAGCTGATGTCGTTTTCGTCCTGATCATACAAGGCTTCGCCATAATTGAGGATAGTGAGCTTGCCGCCCGTCTGTGCAAAGGAAGCACAGTTGACGCCCTTGCCTTTCCTTCCTGTTATCTGTATCTGTATGGCGCCATCGGTTATCTCTACGCCCTGTTCTGCCTTGAGTCCGTCCGAACCGTCATCTGAAGCAGAAAGAGAGAGGAATCCTCCGGTCATGGAGATGCCCTCGTCGCCACACTGGATAGCGTCCCCTTGCGCCGTGACGCGGATAACACCGCCTCCGATGGTAATCTGGTCGTTGGTATGGACACCGTCGTTGGCCGCATCTTCTACCGTAATGTCACAGCCTGCCCGGAAGCGGATGCCGTCGTCGCTCGTGATGGCGTGATTGTTGTTGCCCGTCACGCTCAGCGAACCCGTGCCGCCGAATATCAGACTGCCCTCACTAAACAGGCACGCCTTCTGGTCTTCGCCGTCCTCCTTCGTATTATATCCATCTCCGTCTGTCAGGCTGTTAGTCGTACCCTCCTCAGCCATGACGAATGCGCGTTCGGACGATTGGATATTGATAACGGGACCTTCCGGATTATGTATGGACACACCCGCGAGGGAGAGGCGGAAAGGCTCGTCGCTATATACCTTGAACGAACCCTGATTAGTCGTTCCGCTCAATACATACTCCACACCCGAGAGCGTAGAGTTCACCACCACGTGCGCCCCATTCTGGGTGGTTAGCGTGATGCCTTCCGCAGCACCGTCAATCGTGGCCGTCGTTCCGTCAAAAGTAACCGTAACCTTTCTGTCAAAGGTATAGTTCTCTACAAAATCTGAATAGCCGTCGGCTGAAGAATCCGTAATGACGCTTTCCTCCATACTGCCGTACTCTTCCTCGTCTGTCTCGTCAAAAGCGATGGTGAAGTTCAGCAGGTCGTCAAGAGAATCCGGGAGCGTGGTGGTTCCTGTACTGATGCTTCCTGTGGAAGGAACGACAATCACTCCGCCCCGGAGAACCTTTTCATCATCCGAACAAGCTGCTGTCATAAAAAACAGCGATGCGCCTGCCATGCACAGGCGCACCATTCTCATACTAACAAAGTTCTTTCTCATGATGCTGTTATAATTGATTGATTGAAAGTTTACCTATTCGCTCTCAGTTCACCGCCGCCCTGCAAGGAATAAGTCTTTCCTTCCAGCGCTGGATTCTGAGCGGGGTCGTAGTAGAGATTGTGCTTATTACCCACGATGTTTGTCACGCTACCGTCTGCGATGTCTGCCTCAATCACAGATACATAGGCGTCTTTCGTGAGTTCCCAGCTGCTCTCCTTGTCTATGCGTACTTCCGCCAACTTGGCTGATGCATCGGGATTAATCGTACCTTTCAGCACCGAACCTTCGGTAAGATGGAGGCGGATTCGACTGTCTGCATCGGCAAGCAGGCTGCCTTCGAGCGTTTGCCGGCGGGTGGTGATGACTGCCGTTCCTCCGTTCTGACCCTGATATCCCCAGCGAGAAGCCGCCGCATTCAGCAGGATACCCGAACTGCAACGGATGTCGTTCCCATCCAATGTGATATAGGCGGTCGAGTTGGTCACAAAGAATAGCGGACTCTCCTCACCTGTTACGTGGATGGCTGAACCGGTTGCCTCAAATTCTCCGTCGGCTCCCTCTGCATCGCCCGAGAAGCTCTGGTAAATCATGATACCCCACTTCTGCGGAAAACTGCACGTCAGGCGGCAATTGTCCAAACGGATGAGATTGGAGCCTTCGATAACGGCTACTTCAGCACCGTCAGAGGTAATGTCTGCTCCCGTAGCGGTAATCTGTCCGGTAGAATAGAGTCCCGGCGAGTCTTGTCCGTGACTGACAATGCGTCCGCCGCCTACGGTGATGACACCGCTTCCCCGGTCGGTTGCCACCGGAGCCGAGTTCTTTCCGCTGGTAGTGATGTCTACATTCACTGCATGAATTGTTCCTCCGCCACTACACATAATGCCGTGTCCTCCGTCACCCGTGCAGACAATCACGTCGTTGTCTGAATAAATGACGCTCTTGCCGTAAGCAAAGATACCGTTGGCACCCAGTCCGGAGGTGGTAATACGGTTGTTCGACATGCGAATCTCGGCTTCGTCCCTGCCCAGCACACCGGCGTTCAGACCTTGAAAACTGCTTTGGTCTTGCGAAGTGGTGTGTCCTGAGGTTGTGATTTCGTTCTTAATCAGTTCTACCTTGCTGTCATTGCGGGCTGCCACTGCAGATTCGTTCTCTCCCGTCGCATTGATTTTTTCGCCTTCGCAGGAAACTTTCCCTTCGGTTGCCATGACGGCTGCCTTAATCAGACTTTCATCAAACTGCTCGCCGCCCGGTCCTCCTCCCGGAGGCAT
>CAZOKT010000126.1:4733-6968 GCA_964580505.1 uncultured Parabacteroides sp.
CCTTAATCAGACTTTCATCAAACTGCTCGCCGCCCGGTCCTCCTCCCGGAGGCATTCCGCCCTGAGGTGGCATTCCAGCCGGAGGCATACCTTGTGGAGGAACTCCCCTTCCATCAGGAGGCGTTCCCATTCCCTCGGGTGGAGGTCCGCCAGGTTGACCTTGTTGCATAGGCGGCCGGTCAGTAGGTCGCATCGAAGCATCCGCCATAAATTCGGGCGCCGCATTCTCGTTCCCGCCTTGTGGAGTCTTGCAAGCATACAGACATGCACCCGCTCCCACAAGCAGGCAAACTGAAAGATAATTCAATTTTTTCATTTCCTTTTTCAATTTGTTTCTAACAAAAGTGTGGTATTCGCTCCTCATTTCCAAAGGATATGCTCTTAAAAAAAGTTGCTTGTCGGCAGAAGGCCGTTATTTACCTACGAATGGATATTTCCAGTCGGCAAGCCGATGCCCCCTATTACGTCCCTTTGGGAACGTGCGTCGATGCTCGGCAGGAAGCATGGGATTGCATGACGGCTTTCCGTCAGGAGGCGGTTTGCGGCTGCGCCTCTTGTGCGTCCGCCGTCAGCTTTTTCTCTTTTGCTTTGTAGAGTTGTTCGATTAATTGGCATGCCATGTCGAGCCCGATGTGACCTGTATTTATCATCAAATCATAGCGATGCGGGGCTCCCCAGCGCTCGCCGGTGTAGTACTCGTAGTGCGTCGAACGGTTGCGATTGACCCGACGGATTTCGGCTTCGGCGTTTTCCGGCTTTACTCCGTATTTCTGCGTGCAGCGTTTGCGTGCGCTCTCCTTGTCCGTACAGCAGAAAATTCGGATAACATCGGGGCGGTCTTTGAGGATGAAATCGGCCAGACGTCCGACGATGACGCACGATTCTTGCGAGACATCCTGTATGATTTTACTTTCGGCAAGGAACAAGATGTCGTCTGGCGAGAGACTTCGCTCCAGCGCCGTCTCGGAAGTCTGGATGCATTTCAGCCAAAAAGAAGGAAGCGACTGTTCGTTTTTCAGGATGTAGCTTTCGTCTATCCCACTCTTCTGGGCAGCCATATGGATGAAATTTTTGTCGTAGAGCTTGATTCCCAAATCTTTTGCCAGCCTTTCGCCCAAAAGATGCCCCCCGCTGCCAAACTCGCGGGCTATCGTGATGACCACGCCCTTGCCAGCCACAGGTACGAAGGTGGCAGCTTTTTCGCTAATCCACCGGTCGAGGAAGCGGAGATAAGGGCTGACCCAATGTACGATAGGCCCTACAACAAGCGCCGCCACGACAGTTCCTTCGCGTATGCCCCTTATGCCGGACATGAAAACCAGCGAGAACACGGCAGCTATCAAGACTTGCGAAAGGTCGAAGCCCAGCTTCGTGTATCCGAAATCGGTGCGGTAACGGCGGGAAATGACCCGCACGAAATACTCGCCGCTCACCATCGCCACGTTTGCCTTCACTTCGAGCGCAATGCCGAATGCGAGGACGAAGCAGCCTATTGCCAAACTTACGAGCTGCCAGAGGTACATTTCCGGATTCAACCACGTCAGCATCCTCATAAACAAGTCGATGAACATACCGAAACAAAGCGAAATAGGGATTTGAAGCAAAAAGATACGGCGCTCTTTCCTGAAGTCTTCCCGCGTCATCAGCAGGGTTTCGAGCGCGACAAACAGCAGATTGACGATAATCGTCCATTGCCCCATGGTCAGCGGAGTAAACATACTCAGTACATAATTGACGCTTGTAATCGGTGTGGTTCCCAAGAGGGCTTTCGTAATTAATGATATACCTAATGCATTAAATGATACTGAAATAATAAAAAGCGCATAGCGCCTTGCCAAATACTTGCTCATTCTATTTTAATCCTTTCTCTTATTTTGACAGGAAAGATAGTAAAAAAAACGAAGTTTGCAAATAATTTTGTTTAGGGAGTTGGAGGATAACATCCTTCTTCTCCTTTCCATTGACTATTTGCAAGCGGGGTTCTATTTTTTGTCTGGGGATTTTTGTGTGTATAAACGGAGAATAGAGTTGGTAATCTTATTGTGCTTGCCGCTATTTCACGACTTTGTGACTCGTATAGGATTCAAACCTATAACCTTCTGATCCGTAGTCAGATGCTCTATTCAGTTGAGCTAACGAGCCTTTTCTAATTCAAAAAAAAATCTAAAGAACTAAAGAAAGTGACTCGTATAGGATTCAAACCTATAACCTTCTGATCCGTAGTCAGATGCTCTA
>CAZOKT010000127.1:0-3618 GCA_964580505.1 uncultured Parabacteroides sp.
TCACGTTAAATATTGTCGTTTATCAATAGGCTATGCTATAACAGATAACGTAATTGGTCTAATACTAATGGAATCTCTTCATTCTCTACGCCCGCCCTTTTCAAATCGGGAACGTCTTGCTCGAATTGCTCATAGAACTTCGCCCAATTGCCCTTTTCCTCCTGAACGGCTTTTCGATAATACTCCAATGCCAAGCTCATATTTTGCAGCACCCATTCCGTGTGTCCGGCATTCAGATAATCCTGCATATTGGGCTGATGCGCCAAAATCTTCTTATAATAATTCCGTGCTTGGTCATAACGGCCAGTCAAGAACGAACACCAAGCAATAGGTCGCCACGCCTTATGTTTTTTTGTGTCCAGATAATCCACCTTATAGAAATACTTCAATGCTTCGCTATAATCCTTCAGTTCCAAATAACAATGCCCAATGTTGATTTGTACCGACAGGTTATCTGGACTTAACGCTTCATAGCGGCGATAATACTCCAACGCTTTTTCCGGTTGCTTCAATGTGCGATAACATCCGGCAATGCGGCGGATGACCCATGTACTCTGTGAATTTAGCAAATCGGCATGCAGATAATCCTCCAAAGCTCCCTCTGCATCATCATTCATCTGTCGGCAATATCCTGATTTCTGATACAGTACGTCATCTTCCGGATTCTCTTTAAGTAAACGCTGGTAAATGATAAATGCATCTTGGAAATAGTTTTTACGCAAATAGTACTCTGCAATTGTTGTCAAACTGGTAGCATCAGACATGAAAGGTTTTAATATCTCCAGATTATGGAAATCCAGTGGATAAGTAAAAATGTCATCGAAATCCAGATGTCTAGGATAGAGCTTGTGGAAACGGTACAAGTCTTGCACATATTGACCTGTTATCAGTTCCAACTTTGACCGTTTACCTAAAATGTCCTTTTTACTTTGTTCTAATAATTCAGAAATCTGCTTGCTGTTTTGTTCCAGCATCATGCTGCGCATTTCTTTTTGGAGCTGGCGGATGCTGAAGAATAGGGAATATTTATCCGAGTTGCACATGAAAGAGGCGGCAGACATCATTTCTATCATTTCCAGTTCCGACTTCTGTTCGGGAGAGTTTAAATCAATTGACAGGCATTCCGCATTAAAGGGTAAGAACCAATTACTTAGTTCGCGAAAGAAGGTATAGTTCTTCAGGTGGATAAACATGGAATGCAACACATCTGCACCTTCTTGTTGAAACTCTCCGAATTCTGCCATCTTATCTCCAAGTTCTTTACTCGAAAAGAGTGCATCTTGCCATTCCGGATTCATCTCATTGCCCAACGATTCCGACGTCAAGTCTTTCAGATTTATCTTTTTACCTAATGTAGTGTCTAACTTTAGCATCTCCGGGAAGATTTCATCTTGTAATTTACGCGAAATTTTTTCTGTTTCACGTGCCAAGATAAAGCGTTGCGTTATCGTCTGTATGGCATGTGGCAATGCTGGATAAACTTCAGCCAATGCATGTAACCGATGCTCAATCTGCGGATAAAGTGCTGTACGCTTTCTGTATTTATAGAGGATAATGAGCAATATGATCAAAGCCCGTACTGAAATCTCTTCCTGCCGACTTTCTGCTGCATCCAGCAAGAGGAGAAACTTTTCTTTATCGAAAGCCTCCTCCAATCCTAAAAGCAAGGCAGATACCACTTGGCAAGCCACGATATAAGACAACCTTTCGTCTTGCAATATGTCTCGGATGTCGGAAGCCTCTTCTGCGGTAAGGAATTCGGAAGTCCAAATTTTCGTAAACAAGTATATTCGTGTGGAGTTGTTTGAATTATCCAATAAACGACGATGCAGTACCTCGTAGGATAGGGGTGATTGCATCTTTAGCGAACGTCGGTGGTTATAGAAACAGAGAGGTGAGTCATGTTCCAAGGCTCGCTGTTTGAGCCGGTCTGCCAGTTCGTATGCTGAGGTTTGTATCTGTTTGTAAATCTGCTCTTGCATCGGGTCTTGCACGCCTTCCATCCGATAACGAAGCATATATTTATACGTATCCTGCAACTCATCCAGCTTATCTTGAAAGCCATATTGGTTAGACCCGGCTATCAGTCCCTGCAAATCGTCAAACGCATTCTTTAACTCTTTGCAGTCCAGCCAACTGATTATCCGATTGTATGTCCTGTTGATTTCTTGTATTGTCATAAGCTTTGCTATTCAACAGACAAAGATATAAATGGGATTTGATAAATTGTGCATTCTTTTCAGATTTTATTCCTATCTTCGTGGACAAAATAAAGAACTCAAACTTTAATATTTAATATACATGAGAAAGAATCTTCTACACAAACTGGGCTTTTTAGCTGTTTCTGGAATGATGGCTGCACAATTATCTGCCGCCGAACCAGTACAACCTGCAAGTTACACACCTTCAGCCGAGAATCAGCAGTCGCGCAAGGATTTCCAAGACGACAAGTTCGGCATCTTCCTCCATTGGGGGCTTTATAGTATGCTGGCACAAGGCGAATGGTACATGACGAATGTAAACATCGACCGGAACGAGTACGAAAAACTCGCATCAGGCTTTTATCCTTCTCGGTTCAATGCGCACGACTGGGTCGCTGCTATTAAGGCATCGGGAGCTAAGTATATCTGCCTCACGTCGCGCCATCACGAGGGATTTTCGATGTTCCACACGCAGTATTCCAATTATAATATTGTAGACGCGACGCCTTTCGGTAGGGATATCCTGAAGGAATTGGCGGACGAATGCCAAAAGCAGGGTATTGCATTGCATCTTTATTATTCACACCTTGACTGGTACCGCGATGATTATCCTATCGGGCGTACCGGACAGGGGACAGGGCGCACAGGAGCTGCCAATTGGGAGACCTATTATCAGTTCATGAACAACCAATTGACAGAGCTACTGACCAACTACGGACCGATTCGCGCCATATGGTTCGACGGCTGGTGGGACCAAGACCAGAATCCAGACTTTGACTGGGAGTTGCCCGAACAGTACGCACTCATCCATCGACTTCAACCGGCGTGTCTGATAGGCAACAATCACCACCAGACGCCTTTCGAGGGAGAAGACATCCAAATCTTCGAGCGGGATTTACCTGGTGAGAACAAAGCCGGATTCTCCGGACAGAGCATTAGCCAGCTTCCGTTGGAAACTTGCGAAACCATGAATGGGATGTGGGGCTATAAAATAACCGACCAGAACTATAAGTCCACCAAAGAGCTTATCCATTATCTGGTCAATGCTGCCGGAAAGAATGCCAACCTGTTGATGAACATCGGTCCGCAGCCAAACGGCGAACTTCCGGCTGTAGCCGTGCAACGCCTCAAGGAGGTTGGCGAATGGATGCAGGTCTATGGTGAGACGATTTATGGGACACGTAGCGGAATCGTAAAACCGCACGATTGGGGTGTTACGACGCAGAAGGATAACAGGTTGTTTGTACATATCCTCAATCTGCCTGACGACGGACTTTTCCTGCCGATAACGCAGAAGGTCAAGAAGGCAACACTCTTCAAGGATAAGTCGGCGGTGAAGTTCAAACAAGAGAAGGAGGGCGTACTGCTGCTGTTCGGCGAAGTCCCCGAAGATATTGACTATGTAGTCGAGTTGGAA
>CAZOKT010000127.1:3718-6952 GCA_964580505.1 uncultured Parabacteroides sp.
CCATGCCGAAAGGGTGACCAGTATTCTGTGTTGCGGGTTCGCGATAGAGGAGGGTAGAGTGGCCGTACTTCTGCGCAATGTGGGCGAGCAGTTCATTTCGGATGTCCTCCGTGTCCGTTTGCAGCTCGGCGAGGTAAATTTCATCTTTTTGGGGGAGGGCAACCGCCATGCCGCGTATCCGCCCCCCTTCCCGGTAGAAAAAGCATTCTCCTCCCTCGGTACGCGCATCGTCCACCACGAATTGGAGGTTGTCGTCCGTTTGTAAGATACTGACCGGATACTCTTGGAGCTTTTTTTCAAGGTATTCCTGTACGGAAGTCATGTGAACATTCGCAGATTGAATAGATTCTGGATGCTTCGGTGTATGCTCTACTATCACTCTTTTCTCCTCCACATAGAATGCTTCCGTGAAGCCGAATTTCCGGTAAACGTCGAAAAGCGCCTCTTCGGCTGGAACCAAAAATAAGAACTGGACGGTGCTCCCGTTGAACTCCTCAATTAAGTTGTCGAGAAGCTTTGTCATCATTCCCCGTCGGCGGTAGTCCGGATGCGTGCAGACACCATAAATATAACGTCCGCTCAGCCGTTCCCCATAAAAACTGACAAAGTACGGAAGCAGATGTAGAGACGCCACTACCTCATTGTCTGCCTCCACGGTGCGTGCGTTAGACATTGCTCCGAATTGCTTGAAGAAATGCTCTATGAAGTTCTCCGAATCATGGAAGCAGAGCCGCCATAGGTTTTTCTGTTTCTGTTCCTTCGACAGGGATCCCTGCACCTCCTCTATGTTTTTTCTTTCATCCTTCATGAGTGTGCCGTGTTATTTCTTCTTTATGGCTGCATATTTCTCAAGTAAAAGCACCGGATTGTAGGAAAGTTTGGCTTGCCGCAGTCCTGCAATGCCCAAATCTTCCTCCCGGTTCAGGTAAGTGAAACGTTCCGGGATACGTGAAGCGAATTCCTGATTGATGACCGCGTATGCTCCTTCATAATTTACATCTGCTTTCTCCACATGCACGCCGAAAGTTGTTGCGTTAATTGGCGCACCATACGTGAAAGCCACAATCCGCCCTCCGACCCTAAGAATACCACCCGTCAGACCCAGCTCACTGAAGTGTTCCAAAGCAAATGTCATCGACTGTCGTTCTGCTACCAGTGCAGCAGTGTCTTTCTCTGTCGCATTAGCCTCGTACCATTGCCGTTCGAATGCAAGACAATCCGGCACTCGTTCAGGCGTAAGAGGAAGATATTCATACGCGTATTGCTTCTTGAAGCGATTGACTTGATTTCTCTTTGGTTGGAATTTCTTGCCTTTCAATGAGGCTAAATCCTCGCGCAGGTATATATAATCGAAATAATCCCGCTCTGGAATGAAAATGAACTCGCCGGGAATGATGTCGTTCAGCAACTGCTTCGTAATCGGCGTAATCCCCAAGAGGCACAGCGGGTGTCCCAGCCGGAGCGAATCGGTTTCCAACCAACCCACCGCCTCCCGGAAGTCTCCTTCACCTAAAGGACGCATATAAGCCACGCGCTTTTTGTTCTCTATCCAAAAACGAATCAGCAGGAACCCGCCGCAAATAGCGTATTCGCTACCGTAAAGGAACTGCCAACTGCACATATTTGCAAACGACAAATCGCAATTCTGCAACTCCGATTGCAATGTGAAAGCCGTTATTTGCGCCCTATCCGCAACGGTTATAGGCTTAAAAACGATGTCCATAGATTTACCTGCTTCTTTCGTATGTTAAATATTTTCACAGCTGTTCTGCTTATTGTACACAAAAGTACAAAAGATTTACAGACTGCATCACGAAAAAGAAAAACAATTGTTTTGTTTTTAGAGAGTGTGTCAAAATGCGACAAAACGTCTTTTATTCTTCTTGAGAAAGTGCGAATATCATTATAGAAAAAAGAAATGTGAATATAACCTAAGTGCCTCAAAGGTACAACCTAAGTGCCTTAGAGATGCAACCTAAGTGCCTCAGAGGTTATATCTCCGAAGCTCTTAGGTTGAATCTGTTCTTATGAATGCAATCATCCTTGCGGTGGTTTTCTCGTATTTCTTGAATGCTTTCGTCTGTATAACGACTGAATAATATATAATGGACATTTGAAAGAGGAAAAAAGCACGAAAAAGAAAAACAATATGAGCTGACGAAGTGTTATACTTGATATCAGTGAATATTTAAAAACAGATAAGAAATGAGTGAAAAAGCGGATTTAGTCTACGATGACGATGACTCTGTAAAGTTCATACAGAATTATTTACCTCAGGAGTTGAAAGGGAAGTTCAGCAATGATGATATCACCTATATCGTCGACTTAATTTATGAATTCTACGAAAGCAAAGGTTTTCTGGATGAGGATTCGGACGATGAAGGGAATGTCGAGATTGACGAGGAAGAATTGATTACCTTTGTTGTGAAGAATGCCAAGAAAGATGGTATCGGCAAGTTTACTCCGGAAGAAATAGCATTTATTGTACAAGGAGAAATGGAATATTGCGACTCCATTCATATGTTTGATTAAATACAAGGAGGTAGAAATGAAGAGAACAAAAACAATTCCGGTAATATTATTGTCTGCAACATTGGTATTGTCAGGTTGTGGCACGTGGAATAACACGCAAAAAGGTGCTGCTATAGGTGTAGGTGGCGGTGCTGCGGTGGGTGCCGGGGTAGGAGCATTGGCAGGTAATACAGCGTTAGGTACGGTGATAGGTGCTGCTGTTGGCGGTACGGCAGGTGCTTTAATCGGTAAGAAAATGGATAAACAAAAGAAAGAATTAGAAGCAACTCTACCAGAAGAGACAACGATTGAGACTATTAATGAGGGTGAAGCTTTGAAGGTTACGTTTGATTCCGGCATTTTGTTTGCGACCAATTCAAGTACGGTCAGTGATGCTTCGAAGAGTGCTTTAAGAGGGTTGGCTGAGAGCTTGAATAAGAATCCGGATACAGATATCAAGATAGTAGGACATACGGATAATACTGGAAACGTGGATTATAATCAGACACTTTCCGAAAAAAGAGCAAAGAGCGTGTTCGATTATTTGATGATTGACCAGGGCGTAAGCAGCAAACGTATGTCTTATGAAGGTAGAGGTGTCCATGAACCTGTTGCTGATAATAGTACCGCTGAGGGTCGTGCGCTCAATCGTAGGGTAGAAATTCTCATATTGCCCAACGAGCAGATGATACAAGATGCCCAAAACGGCACATTACAATAAGT
>CAZOKT010000128.1:0-6945 GCA_964580505.1 uncultured Parabacteroides sp.
GTGCCATGAGTAATAAGCGACTGAAACATCAAGGTTACCCATGCCTTGTGGATTTATAAGTCAGATTGCATCAGTACTAAGGAACCGCCGTATGCCGAACGGCATGTACGGTGGTGCGAGAGGTCGGAAAACGAAAGTAGGAAGAAAACGGCTTCGTTTTCCTCCTACTTGGTTGCCTTTGGAATGTTCGTTTCTTGTAAGTGTATTTTGGGCATTTTGTTTGGGATATTTTAAATATGTGTGGTATATTTGCGTCGAAAAATAAATTTATATATATAAAGAAGATGGAAGAGAATAAAACAAAAAACAACAATGAAATTCAAGTAGAGCTGTCTGACGAAATGGCTCAGGGTATTTATGCAAATTTAGCTGTGATATCGCATTCCGCATCCGAGTTTATTCTTGACTTTATCCGTGTTGTTCCGGGTGCACCAAAGGCACAAGTAAAGAGCCGCATTATTTTGACTCCGGACAATGCACATCGTTTGTATCTGGCTTTGCAGGATAACCTGAAAAAGTATGAGGAAATGTTGGCAAGCAGCCGTTCGATGAATAATGCCGGAGGGAAAACGGCTAATTTCCAGGATTTCGTTCAGAAAGGAGATGCTTGATAATCTTCTGTATGCTTGGCGTTGGGCGATGTGTTGGCAGGGCATGCTCTTCTGATACATCGCTTTCTTTCAAAATGATATAAACCAATAAACAAGATAAAATATTGAATTATGGCAACACCTTCGTTTAAATATCAACCGATGTTCGAGCACGGGGAAGATACTACGGAATATTATTTGCTTACAAAAGATTATGTATCGGTATCAGAATTCGAGGGAAAACCGATATTGAAAATAGAAAAAGAGGGTTTGACGGCTATGGCCAATGCCGCGTTCCGCGATGTATCATTCATGCTCCGCCGCTCGCATAATGAACAAGTGGCGAAAATATTGAATGACCCGGAAGCGAGCGATAACGATAAGTATGTGGCGTTAACTTTCTTGCGCAATGCAGAAGTGGCCAGCAAGGGAATGCTCCCGTTCTGTCAGGACACGGGTACTGCTATCATACACGGAGAGAAAGGTCAGCAGGTATGGACGGGTTACTCAGATGAAGAAGCCTTGTCTCTTGGCGTTTACAAGACTTATACGGAAGAGAACCTCCGTTATTCGCAAAACGCCCCGCTCAGTATGTATGAGGAGGAGAACACGAAGTGCAACCTCCCGGCTCAAATCGATATTGAAGCGAAAGAAGGCATGGAGTATGACTTCCTGTGCGTGACGAAAGGAGGAGGCTCGGCCAACAAAACATACCTCTATCAGGAAACGAAAGCCATTCTGAACCCGGAGACGCTGGTTCCCTTCTTGGTTGAAAAGATGAAGACATTAGGTACGGCGGCTTGTCCTCCTTATCATATTGCATTCGTTATCGGAGGAACATCTGCCGAGAAGAATTTGCTTACGGTTAAACTCGCTTCTACGCATTATTATGATAATCTGCCTACTACGGGAAATGAATACGGACGTGCATTCCGCGATGTGGAATTGGAAAAGAAAGTATTGGAAGAAGCACATAAGATTGGATTAGGTGCTCAGTTCGGAGGAAAATATTATGCACATGACGTACGTATCATCCGCCTTCCGCGCCACGGAGCTTCATGTCCGGTAGGTTTGGGTGTATCCTGCTCGGCAGATCGTAATATTAAATGTAAGATTAATAAAGATGGTATCTGGATTGAGAAACTGGATTCGAATCCGAGCGAATTAATTCCGGAAGCATTACGTCAGGCAGGTGAAGGGAATGCAGTCAAGATTGACCTGAACCGCCCGATGAAGGAAATCCTTGCCGAATTGGATAAATATCCGGTGGCTACCCGCTTGTCTCTGAACGGAACGATCATGGTAGGACGTGATATTGCCCATGCAAAATTGAAAGAACGTCTGGATAGAGGTGAAGATTTGCCTCAATATATTAAAGACCATCCGATTTATTATGCAGGTCCGGCTAAGACTCCAAAAGGTATGGCTTGTGGTTCGATGGGGCCAACCACGGCTGGGCGTATGGACCCGTATGTGGATTTGTTCCAAAGTCATGGAGGGAGCATGATCATGTTGGCAAAAGGAAACCGAAGTCAGCAGGTAACGGATGCGTGCAAAAAACATGGAGGGTTCTATTTGGGTTCTATCGGAGGTCCTGCAGCTATCTTGGCTCAGAATAACATCAAGAGCATCGAATGTGTGGAATATCCGGAACTTGGCATGGAGGCTATCTGGAAGATCGAAGTGGAAGACTTCCCCGCATTCATCTTGGTGGATAACAAAGGAAATGATTTCTTTAAGCAAATCCAGTCCAAGTGCAATGATTGCAAATTGAAATAACACGATTATTTGGACATAAAAAGAAAGGAGTTAGGCGAAGAGTTTAACTCCTTTCTCTTTCAAATACCGGATATGGGGCAAATCTTCGATGTTTTATTCTTTTTTAAGAAAAAACTTATCGGATTATGCGGATATAAGAAATTATTTAGTTTAATTTGTATTCGATAAAGGGAATGTAAATATCCTTGCTTAAAAACATATTAAAGAAAGTATGAAGGACACTTTTGAGACGAATTTAGTGGGAGAAGAAATGGCTAAATTAAATGAAACTAATGATTCTGCAGTGAATACGGATAGCATATCTGAAACTCCTGCTTTGGAAGAAGTAATTGAAGCCGATAAGGTCGTTGCCGACAAGTTGACAAAAAATGAAATCCTTGACCGATTGCAAACGTTGGTGGATGAACCGGTTGAGACTGTACGCGGTGAGGTGGAATCACTGAAACAGGCTTATTATAAACTCCGAAAGAATGAAGTGGACGCCTTGAAGAAGGCTTTCATTGAGCAAGGCGGGGCTGAAGAGGATTTTGCAGTTCCCGAAGATGTGTTGGAAGTAAGGTTGAAAGAACTTTTAAGTGATTATAAAGAGAAAAAAGCTGCATTTTTGGCTGAAGAGGAAAAGACCAAGGAAGCCAATTATGAGGCAAAATTGCAATTGATTGAACGCTTGAAAATCTTATGCGAAAGCCAAGATGATTTCAATAAACTGTATAATGAGTTCAAGGAAATCCAGCAAAAATGGAAAGAAATAAAACTGATTCCTGAAGAACATTCAACGGAATTATGGCGTGAATATCAAATATATTCTGAGCGTTTTTACGATTTAATCAAGATAAATAATCAATTTCGGGATTATGATTTTAAGAAGAATCTGGAATTGAAAACTGCCTTGTGCGAAGCCGTAGAAAGGCTGATAAACGAGAAAGATGTAATCTCTGCTTTCCATCAGCTCCAAAAATTACACCAGCAATGGCGTGAAATAGGTCCGGTGGCTAAAGACCTGCGCGAAGAATTATGGGCACGTTTTAAGGCGGCTTCTACTATGATTAATAAGCGCCACCAGCAATATTTTGAAGAGCAAAGAGCAAAAGAACAGGAAAACTTAGTGGCAAAAACAGCTATATGCGAGCAGATTGAAGCCATAGATGTAGATGCGTTGAAGAATTATAAGGATTGGGATGCTAAAAATAAGTTGGTTATAGACCTGCAGCAAAAATGGAGAACCATAGGTTATACGCCAAGAAAATTTAATACGAAGATATTTGAACGTTTCCGCAAAGCTTGTGATACTTTCTTTACCAAAAAAGCAGAATTTTATAAGGAGTTCAGGGCTGAAATGGACGAAAATCTGCAAAAGAAACGTGCTTTATGTGAACAGGCTGAGGCTCTGAAGGATAGCACGGATTGGAAAGAGGCTACAGAAAAGTTCATTGCTTTGCAGAAAGAATGGAAAACCATTGGATTGGTACCGCGTAAATATTCAGAAAGTCTTTGGAAACGCTTTATTGGGGCATGTGATTATTTCTTTGAAAATAAGAACAAGAATACTTCCTCCCAACGAAATGAAGAACTGGCCAACTTGGAGGCTAAGAAGGCTCTGATTGAGAAAGTTAAGGCTTTGGATGAATCACTGGATAGAGATGAGGCTGTTTCCCAATTGAAAGAATGGATGGCTGAATGGAATGAAATCGGACATGTGCCATTCCGTGAGAAAGACAAAATCTATACAAAATTCCGTGAATCGGTTGATGCCCAGTTTGATAGACTTGATGTAGACCAGCGAAATAGACGGATTAAGTCTTTCCGGCATAGCATTAGTGATATGGTCGAAAAAGGGAAAGGTAAATTGTACGTGGAGCGCGATAGGTTGATGCGTAATTATGAACGTTTGAAAAATGAATTGCAAACGTACGAAAATAATATTGGTTTCTTGAATGTATCTTCAAAAGGAGGAGGCGGTTTGGTGAAGGAAATGGAACGCAAAATCGCTAAGCTGAAAGAAGATATGGAACTAATCGTTAAGAAAATAGACGCGATCGACGAAAATTTAGAATAGCATATAGAGACATCATGCGTGGTGTCTCTGTTTATATTGGATTCGTTAATGTTCCTCCATTGTTTTAATCCGGGTAATGAAGAGGCAATCTGTTCTGGATTAGTAAATTATACACCTTCTGCCAATGTGCAGCGTATGTCGGAAGACTTGGCTTGCTTGCCCCTTTGGTATGCCAATACGGATGATTATGTATGGGCAGAGGGGGAAAATAACATGGGTTATGCCATGAAAATGCGTGATATATTCCCAGATTTAGCGAGGTTATATCCCGAATACGCAGAGGGTGATTTAAAGGCGGAACCGTGGGGAATGGCTCCCAACATCTTGGCTGCTTTTAAACGTTTGAAGGAGAGGTACAAGCTCCCTATGCAAATTCCGGCATGGCATGATGTGTATAAGGTATTGGCGGGTAGGCAAACCGCACGTGAAGTGCTTCTCCGCGTGAGGAATTTATTGCCGGATGAGCCTTTTCCAGAGTCACCTCAATTTTATTATTCAAGTGAGGACTTGAGACGAGCACTCGCTATGGGCGAACCTCCTTTTGTGCTTAAGATGCCTCTCTCTTCTTCGGGAAGAGGGCTGCTTTGGGTATATTCTATTCCATTGGATAATAAAGAATTGCAATGGATAGCGGGTGCTTTCCGCAAGCAAGGGGCAATTAGTATGGAACGAGCTTTGGATAAGGTGCAGGATTTTGCAATGGAGTTCTCCTCCGATGGGCAAGGACGGGTCGAATATAAAGGTCTCTCGATTTTTGGTACGCATGAGCGGGGGACTTATACGGGGAATGTCTTAGGCTCGGAACGCTATCGGGAGTCTTTTCTTCTGAAATATGTCCCGAAAGAGCGCCTTGAATGTGTCAAACAGGCTTTAATAAAGGCTTTGGGTGAGATTTATGCTTCGGTATATGCGGGATGTATCGGCGTAGATATGTTGCTTTATCGTTCGGGGGATGCCATTCGGATTCACCCTTGCGTAGAAGTGAATATGCGTCATACAATGGGTATGCTGGCTATCCGTCTTTCGAAAAGGCTCGCACCGGATGCTTCGGGAAGTTTCTGGGTTAAGTTTGAGAAAAATGCGGGTGAGGCTTACCAAAAGCACCTCCTGATGCAAAAAAAATATCCGCTGGTCATGGAAAACGGACTTATCCGACAAGGGTATTTGAATCTGAATACTGTTGTATTCCAGACGAAATACAGTGCTTATTTACTTGTTTTATAACTATAAATATTATTGGCTTATGAGAAAGGTTGATTTGCTTATTTTATTCGTATTCATTGCGCTGACCTCCTTTGCCCAGCAATCTTTATGGGGTGGACAAAAAATTGTTTCTCCTGAAATCCATCCGGACAATACCGTGACATTCCGATTCTTTGCTCCAAAAGCCGTAAAAGTACAGATTACGGGCGATTTCCTTGAACCTCAAAAGATTGAAACGCAATATGGGAAGATGGACGTACCCGGTGTGGCCGATTTGAAAGAGGGTGAGGATGGTGTTTGGGAATATACTACTCCCAAGTCGTTACCCTCTGAGTTATACAATTATACGTTTATTGTAGATGGGCTGAGGAACGTAATCGACCCAAACAATGTTTATGTGAACCGTGATGTGGCTTCGCTCTTCAACATCTTTATCATTAAAGGTGGACGCGGGGATTTGTATAGTGTGAATAAAGTGGCGCATGGCTCATTGACTCAACGTTGGTATAATAGTCCGACTTTGGGTTATGATAGGCGTATAACCATTTATACACCTGCCGGTTATGAGACGAGCGGCAAGAAGTATCCGGTGCTGTATCTGTTGCATGGCATGGGAGGAGATGAAGAGGCATGGATTACTTTAGGCCGTACGGTGCAGATTATGGATAACCTCATAGCTGAGGGTAAAGCCGAGCCGATGATTGTAGTAATGCCGAATGGGAATGTAGACCAGGAAGCGGCTCCGGGAGAATCGAGCTTGGGTTTATATAAGCCTCATACCAACTTGCCTCGTACGATGGAAGGAAGCATGGAGGCCTCTTTCCCGGATATTATGAAGTTTGTAGAGAGTAACTATCGGGTGGAAAAGAAGAAATCCGCACGGGCGATAGCCGGTTTATCTATGGGAGGATACCATTCGTTGCATATCTCGAAAGAATATCCGGATAAGTTTGATTATGTGGGGCTTTTCTCAGCAGCTATCCTTCCGGATAAGGAGAAGGACTCTCCGATATATACGGACTTGGAAGGCAAGTTATCCAAGCAATTTGCACAAGCTCCGAAGTTGTATTGGATAGCTATTGGCGAAACGGACTTCCTGTATGATGCCAATAAAACGTACCGAGCTTTGCTGGATGAGCATCATTATCCTTATGTTTATCGGGAAAGTGAAGGAGGGCACATCTGGCGCAATTGGCGGATTTACTTATCAGAATTTGTACCGATGTTATTCAAATAGATGTGGTCGTGCTTTGTAGAAACGTCCATATAAAAGAAGCGGATTATGAATTACGAATTACAGCATTATAGATTACAATT
>CAZOKT010000129.1:0-6922 GCA_964580505.1 uncultured Parabacteroides sp.
ACCTAAGTGCCTCAGAGGTTATACTTAAGTAAATGTATTCTTGAATGGCTTTCGGAGTTATATGTAGCCGTACTCCTTCCAGGTTGGGAAATTAGGGGGACAATTTTGCTTCGAGGCATGCCCCCTGATTCATCGACTAAGCCGACGGGATTACTTCGCGTAGCTTACGGCACGCGTCTCACGGATTACCGTAATTTTAACCTGTCCAGGATAAGTCATCTCGTCTTGAATCTTCTTGGCTATTTCGTTAGAGAGCTTTTCTGTCTCCTTATCGTCTATTTTGTCTGCTCCTACGATGACACGCAATTCACGTCCGGCTTGGATTGCATACGTCTTGACAACGCCCGGATAAGAGAGAGCCAGCTGTTCCAAATCATTCAAACGCTTGATGTATGCCTCGACAATCTCCCGACGGGCACCCGGACGGGCTCCTGATATCGCATCACATACCTGCACAATCGGAGCCAACAGCGTCTGCATTTCCACCTCGTCATGGTGCGCACCGACTGCATTGCATATATCCGCTTTTTCCTTATACTTCTCGCAGAGCTTCATACCCAAGATAGCGTGCGGCAATTCCGGCTCATCGTCAGGCACCTTGCCTATATCATGCAGCAATCCGGCACGCTTGGCTTTCTTTGGATTCAAGCCCAATTCAGAAGCCATGATAGCGCATAAGTTGGCCGTTTCTCGAGCATGCTGCAACAGATTCTGCCCATAAGAAGAGCGATATTTCATCTTGCCAATCATACGAATCAGCTCCGGATGCAGACCATGCACGCCTAAGTCAATCACTGTACGTTTACCGGTTTCAACTACTTCTTCCTCTATCTGCTTCTTCACCTTATTCACCACTTCTTCGATACGGGCCGGATGAATACGACCATCCTGTACCAATTGATGCAAGGCCAAACGGGCAATTTCGCGACGAACTGGGTCGAAGCCAGACAATACGATAGCTTCAGGTGTATCATCCACTACGATTTCAATACCCGTTGCCGCTTCCAATGCGCGGATATTACGCCCCTCACGTCCGATAATACGCCCTTTGATTTCATCTGATTCGATATGGAATACAGTGATAGAGTTCTCAATAGCTGTTTCCGTAGCCACCCGCTGGATAGACTGGACAACTATTTTCTTCGCCTCCTTACTGGCCGTCATCTTCGCCTCTTCCATAATTTCATTGATATAAGAAGCGGCTTCTGATTTTGCTTCGTCCTTCAGCGATTCGATTAAACGCTCTTTTGCTTCTTCTGCCGAAATACCGGACAAGCTTTCCAAGTGCTCAACCTTCTTCTGGTGCAGCTTTTCCAATTCTTGTTTCTTTTTCTCTACCAAATCAAGTTGAGTAGCCAAGTTGTCTTTCACAATCTCCACCTCATTATTCTTGCGCACCAACTCTTCTTGACGCTGGTTAAGATTCATTTCGCGCTGCTTCAATTTAGCCTCGACTGATTGGATTTTAGCGTTGCGTTGAGCAACCTGCTTCTCCAAATCTGCTTTCAAGTGAAGAAACTTTTCTTTCACTTCCAGCAATTTATTTTTCTTAATCACTTCCGCTTCCTTTTCCGCTTCGCGCAGAATCGAATCATGCCGCGACTTTAAAAGGTAGTGCATTGCCAACCATACAAGTAAGCCTCCTAATACAAAGGTTACTATTGATATAATAATATACATTCCCATTAAACTATTAGTTTTTAATTTCAAAATACAATCTAATAAAAAAACACTACTTCACACGGAAAAACCCGTGCAAAGCAGTGCGGAAAATCAACGCTTATATATAAAAATATCATTTATCTTTCAAATACCGATTCAGTTCATCCGTGAATTCTCGTATCTTTGCTTCGAAAGGACTAACATCATGTTTTGCTTCCAATTGCAAATTGTATGTCGACAACTGAAGGGCGATAATTGCTAACCAATCCCTAATCTCGTAGGTCGTACCATATCTCTCCTGATACCGCTGAAGTTTCATATTGACCTGTTTTGCTGCTGCACGCATAATCTCTTCTTCATCCCGCCGTATCGTAATTGGATAGCGCTTTCCTGCTATTTCTATATGTATAAGAAACTCTTCGTCCATCGCTCTATAATAATTATTTTAGCAGTGCGATGCACTTATCAACTTCCCGCACTAATCTTGACAATCGCATCTTCGCTTTTCGCACTTCGCCCTCTTGGACGGAAAGCACCTGCGCAGTAAGCAGATTGTCATACTTGGCATTCCATTCTCTGATTTGTTCTATAGCCTCTTGCAGCTCCGCATTTTTCTGTTCCAGAGCTGTTTCCAATTCTTGGATTCTCAACTTCTGCTGGTCGCACAAGGTTAGCAATTCCTTAAAGCGGACTTCAAACAGAACAAGTAAACTATTCTTATTTTCGGTCATTTCCTGCCAAATTCTACACAAAAGTATGGTTTAGATTTGAGAATAGCAAGACTTCTCTTTATTTATTTTACCTAATCCACAAAAAAAGGTCGTTCCATTCTTTCGGAACGGCCTTTTTACATTCTTCCACAAAGAAAGGATTAGCCGAGCAAAGAAACCATTGTTTCTCCCTCTGCTTCTTCGAACGCAAGTTTCCCTTCTTTTGCTAACCAACCCAATGCGGCATACATATCTTTTTCTGCCTTGATTTTCGTTGCTTTTTTCAACGCTTTCAGGCCCATTTTGCCGCCTTCGTCTAACGCATGCCATACTTTCCCTGCGTTTGTTCCAATCTGTTCAATCATACTATATATATTAAGATATCAGTGGCAAATATATATATTTGTCAGAAAACACAAAACAAAAAAGCTCTTTTTTCAGTAAATATCCACCTGCAAATTACTATTTTCTATTATAAAACGTGCCTCTATGTGGGTTGCCATACCGTATTTTTTCAGCAAAGATACAGCATATCGACCAGCTTCGAATAAGCCTTCTTCTCCGGAATAACCATTGATAAGCATCAGCAGAGAGGTTGTTTCAAGGCTTATCTTCGTCCGCTCCTCATCACTCGTAGGAGTACCGATTCCTCCTAATGCATCGCGATAGACAGGCAACCCGGCAATATTCAGTTCACCTCGTCCTATGCCATGATAAATTTCTCCTTCACGGCCTACTCCCAACACCAGATCACCTTGTATCTTAGCAGCATCAAACCCTCCAATAGAGAAGCCGCTACGAACGGAAACCAAGTTAATTAAATCCACCAGCGTATCTATCCGATAAAGAGGCATTCCTCGCAAAATACGCCGACGTAAGGCTTCGGCCGACGGACGGTAGCGGTTCGGGTCCTTTCCCAAGCGCTTATATGCCTGACGTGTAGCCCGAATAGGCAAGAATTTATTCACTTCCTCCAATCGCAAAGTTCGGCGGATTTGTTCCTCTTCTTCGGCTATTTCATTCCAAAGGCTGGCGTCCGACTCTGTATTCTGCACTTGACAACCTATTGCGAGGACGTGCAAATCGGGGTATGCCTCACGTATTTCTTCTGATAACGTTATCTGTATCATGTCTCTTTCACTTATCTAATATCATACAAACTATTATGCTTTTCTTCTCATTCTACTTGATATAGTACCCAACTATGCTATAACATTTCATTATTATACTTACTTAGGATGTTGCTCCACAATTATCCTGCATTCCTCTTATGTAATGCCAGTACAGATAAGATACGTCCACTCTTTATCCCTAATCTGCGGGCAGAAAAGAACGTATCCGAGTGGCGATAAGTACAGATGCCGGTAAGGCATATATGCTTATTTGTCAGTCCTTCTCCACATAATTGCAAACACGTACCTTTCCACAAATCGATATGTACTTTCCGTGCCTCCTGATTGAAACAGAAGAGTGATTCTACTTCTTCGAGTGTCCATACCGATGATTGCCGGAATTGTTCGACTACCTCATCGCCTACTTCAAACGCCTCCTGACTAATAGAGGGTCCTATAAGTGCCTGCATCTCTTTCGCTTGGCAGCCATATTCTACCTTCATAGCCTGCACTGTTTTGCGAATAACCCCCCGAACCATTCCCCGCCATCCAGCATGTATCACAGCAATTGCTTTCTTATCAGGCGCATAAAGCAGAACTGGAACGCAATCTGCAGTTGAGACCGACACATATAAATTCGCGACGTTTGTCATCAAAGCATCAACGCCATCTAATGCTTTTCTTTGCTCCACATCCGTGAGGTCAAGAAAATTCTTATCAATCTTATAGACTTTAGAGCTATGTGTTTGGCGAGGCATGATAAGATAATCAGGTGAGAAATGTAACGCCTCACCTAATAACTCGATGTTCTTCTTCACATGCGCAGGTTCATCCTCCGTATAGCGTCCGGCATTCATACCGCCAAAGTTACCCTTACTCACTCCCCCGAATCGAGTCGTAATAAAATGAGAAATATTACAATCGCCAAACCAATCGGTACATTGCAGCACTTCTACCCTATCGTTCAGCCGAGTTATTTTCATTCTTGGGTTCATCCTCCTCTTCATCCCAATCTTCGTATTCGACATACTTATCTTCATCGTCTTCTTCGTCGGGGAAAACATAGTCATCCTCTTCATCAAATTGCAAAGATTTCACATCGATATTCTTATGCACGATTCGCTCTACTTCGTGGAATGATTCTTTATTCAACTCCTTCCAGAGCAAATCTTTCAATTCGTTGATTCCCATCTGTGCTACGGCCGATATAAAGATATGCGGGATGCCTTCGGGAAGTTCTTTCTCCATCTCACGCATCAGTTCTTCATCAAGCATATCGGATTTAGTGATAGCCAGTACACGTGGTTTTTCGGACAAGTCAGGATTGTACTTCATCAGTTCACCGAGCAGAATCTCGTATTCCCCTTTCACGTCATCACTATCCGCCGGAATCATAAAGAGAAGCAATGAATTACGCTCTATGTGACGTAGGAAACGTAATCCCAGTCCCTTTCCCTCGCTCGCACCCTCGATAATACCGGGAATATCCGCCATGACAAACGAACGGTTATCTCGATAACTGACGATACCCAAGTTTGGTTCGAGTGTAGTAAAGGGATAATTGGCTATTTTCGGTTTAGCAGCCGATACAACCGAAAGCAACGTTGATTTGCCTGCATTCGGAAATCCAACCAATCCGACATCGGCAAGAAGCTTTAACTGAAGAATGACGTTCCGCTCCTGAGCCGGTTCACCCGGCTGCGCATAACGCGGTGCTTGGTTCGTGGCCGTGCGGAAATTCCAATTACCTAATCCGCCTTTGCCCCCTTTCAGCAGCATAACCTTTTGTCCATCTTCGGTAACATCGCAGATGAACTCTCCGGTCTCAGCATCATAAACTACCGTACCGCAGGGTACTTCAATGATTTTATCCTGTCCGTCTTTCCCGAAACTACGCTTTGCTCCTCCGCGCTCTCCGTTCGTAGCCAAGACATGACGTTCGAATTTCAAATGGAGTAACGTCCAATAATTCCGATTCCCTTTCAGGTAGATATGGCCTCCTCTTCCTCCGTTCCCTCCGTCGGGACCTCCTTTCGGAATATACTTGGCACGGCGAAAGTGAGAAGAACCTCTGCCTCCCTTACCAGAGCGGCAATAGATTTTCACGTAATCTACAAAGTTTGATTCAGCCATTATATTAATGAATAATTAAGAATGAAGAACAAAGAATGCATCTGAACGACAAATTCTTCATCCTTTTTTATTCGCTATTAATTTAAATTATCGATTGCCTCTTTAATTCTTCCAAAGATTTCTTCAATGGTTCCCATGCCATAAATACCTACATGTTTGCCTTCCTTCACATAAAAGTCGGCAAGAGGAGCCGTCTGTTTGTGGTAAACCTCGAGACGCGACTTGATAGTCTCTAAGTTATCATCCGAACGACCTGAAATCTTTCCGCGCTCCAAGAGACGTTTAATCAATTCTTCTTCGCCTACTTGCAGATTCAACATAATCGACACGTCCGTACCACGTTCGTTCAACATCTTCTTCAATGCCTCAGCCTGAGGAATGGTACGCGGGAAGCCATCGAAAATAACGCCTTTCAAATTTTCCTTACTATCCAACACTTTCGCCAACATATCTACAATCAAATCGTCGGGCACCAGTTGGCCTTTTTCGATATAATCTTTAGCAATCTTACCCAATTCCGTTTCGTTTTTCATTTCTGAGCGCAACACATCTCCCGTCGAAATATGATCTAATCCATATTCTTCGATAATCAATTCGCTCTGAGTTCCTTTACCTGAACCCGGAGCACCGAAAATAACTACGTTCAACATAATATACTTTATTTTAAATTGATAATGGATAATTGGCAATTGTCTTCATTATACATCAATTCTATATTCTTTGTATTAATAGCCAATCAATCATTGTCTATTACATATATATCCCTAAAGGCACGTCCTAATCCATCGTAATCCAAGCCATGTCCTACGATAAACGCAGGCGGAATCCGGAGACCTACATAGTCAGGTTTCAGTTCGCAACGAAGAGCCTCCGGCTTGAAGAGCAGCGTGGCAAGTTTTACTTCCTTAGCCCCAGCCTTCGCCAGCTTTTCACGCAGATGATACATTGTAAAGCCCGTATCGATAATATCCTCGAGGAGAATAACGGTACGCCCCGCTACCGATTCGCGTATCGGCATGACTTCTTGCAAGATACCTGTGCTATCCGTGCCTTCATACGAGGAATAACGTGCGAACGTGATTTCGTAATTGTCATCCAATGCAGCCATCACTTCAGCAGCAAACATGAACGCCCCGTTCAAAATGCAAACGAACAATGCGTCTTTTCCCACTATATCTACTTTTATTTCTGTGGCAATCCGCGAAACAGCATCCTTTATCTTTGCTTCCGGAATAAACCGTTTAAATTTCATGTCTTTCAATCGGATTGTATCCATACGCCCTTATCTTTTATGCTTTTCGAGCG
>CAZOKT010000130.1:0-6914 GCA_964580505.1 uncultured Parabacteroides sp.
GCAGACTTAAACCTATAGTCGATAACGATAAATCTCTGCCACAACCTTCTGATAATCATTTTGCAGCTGCAAATAGTTTCGCATACTCTGATAGAATGTTGTTACGTTGGCAAAATACTCGACCATCGAAATTTGTCCCGCTTGAATCGCCTTATTCAGCAGCGTGATGCTATTCTGAGTTTTCAATACGGCATCATACTCTCCAATGGACTTACGCAGCTCACAAGCCTTTACCCAAAGCTGGTGCAACGTTGCAATCTGAGTCTTCATCGTTACGTCAGTACTAAGATGCGCAGCAAGTCGTTCAGCCTTCGCCTGCTTCACTTTGTTCCGATTGGAAAAGAGCGGGACAGAAATGCCTACAATGAATCCATTATAACGCTCACCACCTGTTGACGGGTTCATACGATATCCCAATGTCAAATTGGGCAACCATTGCTGGCGAGCAATGCGAATTTGTTCTTCGGCAACTGCCTCGTTCCAAATCTGGCTCGAAATTTCGGGCAGTGCCTCAACGGCCTCAAATTGTAGCTCGTCGAAGTTGTCGGGGAGCGAGGGTGTGTCACGGTAGAGGCTATCGCGAAATTCCAATGGAATCCCTCCGTTCAGAACTTTTAATTCTTCGAGCTTAGTTATTTTGGCTGCTAAATTCTGTCGTGACTCATTGCGTGCATTTAGTAGTTCTAATTCCACCTTATTCACCTCGATGATGTTGGTTACCCCCTTTTCGAGCTGCTCAGCATAAAATCGATTAAGCTGTTCGGCGTTGGAGAGGCGCTCATCCAAGAGAGCTTGCAAGCGATTAAGATAAATCAAGTCCATACAGACTTGCTGCGCTTGTAAAAGGATTTGCTGTCTCAAAATGTCTTGTTGAGCGTCAAATGAACGAAAACGTTCCCGATTAAGCCGGTTCCGCTGCGCATAAAGTGTAGGAAAGTCAAACGCTTGGCTGGCGATAAATTCTCCAGTGAATCCCATTCCTTCACGATTTCCCCAAAGGTGCGAGTAGGATACTTCAGGGTCAGGCAGGTTATTGTCCGTTCTCGCTTGGAGCTTCAGCGCCTCTGTTGTCGAAGCGCTAGCTTGCAACACCCTATTGTTTGCCTGCACCTGTTCGAGCACTTCAGCCATATTCTGCGCCACCCGTGGCGTCGGTTGCGCTCCTGCTACCAACGTTCCAGTTAAAAGCGCAATAGTAAATATCATTTTTAGTTTCATAACTTTATTTTTTCGTTGTCTCTTTATTCATCATTAAATAGATAATCGGAATGATGAAGCCATTCAAGAATGTGGACGAGAGAAGTCCACCAAGTATTACTTTAGCCATCGGGCTTTGGATTTCATTGCCTGGCAAATCGCCATTCACCGCCAACGGAATTAATGCCAACGCAGAACTTAACGCCGTCATCAAGATAGGATTCAACCTATCCAATGAGCCTTGTATAACCGCATGTTGCAAGCTTGCACCTTCACTTCGCAGTTGCGTGTAATGACTGATAAGCAACATTCCGTTTCGCGTTGCAATGCCGAAAAGCGAAATAAATCCAATGATGGCCGGAATGCTAATCTCTCCTGACGTAAGACATAAGATAAACACACCGCCAATCAATGCCAACGGCAAATTCAGCATCACTACACCGCTCTCACGTGCGTCTTTGAATTCGTTATAAAGCAAAAGGAATATTACGATAAGTGACATGAATGACGTGAGCAAAAGCGTTCGGCTGGCAGCTTGTTCGCTCTCGAACTGTCCGCCATATTCTAAGTGATAGCCCTCGGGCAATTGAATCGTAGTATTCACCTTTTTCTGGATGTCATTGACTACACCTCGCAAGTCACGCTCAGAAACATTACCGCTGATGACAATTTTTCGCTGCACATTCTCTCGGTTAATAGTATTCGGTCCCGAAGCCGATCGAATATCGGCAACATAACTTAATGGGACTTTTACGCCTCCCGCATCTATCATCAAATCGCGAATTGCATCCATCGAACTTCGCCATTCATCAGTCGCCTTTACCGTGAGGTCGAATGTCTTGCCATCATCATAAACTTGACTGACAACTTCTCCTCCCAACATCACATTTATATATTCACCAAACTCCGGCAACGAAATGCCGTATTTCGCCAAAATCTCTCGTTTCGGTGTGATGGAAAGCTGCGGTCGTTCAATTTGTTGTTCGACTTTCAAATCGACTAACCCCGGAATATTTTGTATCGCGTCCTTAATCTGGTTCCCGATTAAAAACAACTTGTTCAGGTCTGTACCAAACAATTTAATGGCAATATTGGCCTCAGTACCCGATAACATTGCGTCGATACGATGCGAAATAGGTTGACCAATCTCTATATTTGCCCCCTTAATTGTCGATAGTTTTTCGCGCACGTCATTCATCACGGCTTCTCGCGAACGTTCTTTTAACTCGAACGGCGCCTCAATCTCGCTTACATTCACACCCAGCGCATGTTCGTCTAATTCAGCACGTCCTGTTTTGCGAGCCACGGTCTGAATCTCCGGAACTTGCATCAAAAGCTCTTCGGCACGTTGTCCCATCTTATCTGATTCTTCCAATGAGATTCCCGGCAATGTACTGACATTGATTGTGAAAGAACCTTCATTGAAAGGCGGTAAAAAGCTACGTCCCAACGAAAAGAATAGTCCTAATGCGACTACAAATACGCCGAACGTACAAAATAACACCGTTTTTTTATGCACGATAGCTTGCGTCAAAGCCTTCCCATAAAAGACTCTCAGCTTTCGAGCAATCCACGAGTCCTGCGCTGGCTTTTGTCCTTTCCTGTCCAACAGATAACTACATAATACAGGCGTCAATGTCAGTGCCACAATTGTCGAAGCAAAAAGCGCGACAATAAACGCAATTCCTAACGGAACCAACATACGGCCTTCCATTCCCGTCAAAAAGAAGAGTGGAACAAAGCTCACAACGATAATCAATGTCGAATTCATAATCGGCATACGCACCTCACGCGAAGCATCGAATACAATATCTTTCGTAGGGCGTTGTAGCTCTTTCGGAAACAAACGGTTCTGCCGCAACCGTTTGTACACATTCTCTACATCTACGATAGCATCATCCACCAAAGAGCCGATAGCGATAGCCATACCTCCTAAGCTCATTGTATTTATTGTCAGTCCTAAATAATGCAAGGTCAGGATAGATGCAAGCAGCGACAAAGGCAATGCAACGAGCGAAATAAGCATTGTGCGTACACTCATCAAAAACAGAAAAAGAACGACAACAACGAAAAAGCTCCCTTCGAGCAAGCTCTGCTTTACATTATTAATAGAACTATCAATGAAACGGCTTTGTCGAAAAATGTCAGTCGAGATATATACATCTGCAGGCATGTTTTTTTGCAGCTCAGCAACGACTCCATCCAATTTTTCTGTCAAATCAATTGTGCTGGTATTCGGTTGCTTGGTAACGGTAATCAGAACTGCTGGTTTCCCTTTTTCTGATGCCAAACCAAGCTTCGGGCTTTTGCTCCCCACTTTTACCGTTGCGATATTTTCCAATAGAATCGGCGTATTATCCGGCGTCAAGGACACTACACCTTTTGCAATTTCTTCAACTTTATCTGTAGAGAGTACACCCCGAATGATATACTCGTTCGAATATTCATAAAGTACGCCACCTTTTGCATTCTGGTTTATTTGCCGGCAAGCATTCAGTACTTGATCCAAGCCAATACCATAATGTTTCATACGTGCCGGATCTAACAGTATCTGATACTCTTTAATGTCTCCGCCGATAACAGCAACTTGTGCAACACCGCCTGTAGAAAGTAAACGTGGACGAATAGTCCAATCGGCTATCGTTCGTAAATCTAACAATGAAGTAGAATCAGATGTCATTCCTAAAATCAGCATTTCTCCCAAAATAGAAGATTGTGGTCCTAACGTCGGTTTACCTACATTTTGAGGTAAATCTTCACTTACCACAGCCAATTTCTCTGAAACAATCTGGCGGGCACGGTAAATATCCGTCCCCCAGTCGAATTCTACCCAAACCACCGAGAAACCCGTCGTAGAGGACGAACGCACGCGCCGCACATCCATTGCCCCGTTTACAGCTGTCTCTATTGGAAATGTTACCAGTCTTTCCACTTCTTCCGGTGCCATTCCGCTTGCTTCTGTCATAACAACTACGGTTGGGGCATTCAAATCCGGAAAGACATCCACATCCATATGAAATGCTGTATATGTACCACCAATCATCAACAACACAGCACAAACCAATATTAGCAGGCGGTTGTGAAGAGAATAATGTATAATCTTATTCAGCATAAACTTTCAAATTAAAAAATTAGCGTGAATAATCAAGAAACGTTTTTTTCATTTAATGGGAGTGCGTATGCGCCGGAATCGCATTCGAAGCAGAAGCCAACTTAATTTGATACGCACCGTTCGTAACCACTTCATCTCCCACTTTCAGTCCGGAGAGAATCTGAACGGCTTCTCCATTGTCCATTCCCAAAGCCACATACTGCTTCCTGTAGCAATCCTCGTCCAAGCGGAGGTAAACACAATACAATCCCTGCTCTTCGACCAATGCTGATGTCGGGACGCTCAGCACCTGATCCATCGACTTTCCTTGCAGATAGACCTCCACAAATGAGCCCGCTATCACTGTTCCTTTATTATCGAACTCAAACAGAACCGGGATGTAGAAAGAGTTGTTCTCTGAAGATTTTCCATACGAAAGCAATCGCCCGTTCAGTTCATCCAATTTATACACCTTATCATCATAAAGCGTTTTGAAATGAGCAGAACGAATCAAGGGTAATTGGGCATAATTCTTTTCCGAGACATCCGCCCGAAGAACTAAGCGACTATTTTGTGAAATGGTTGCTAATGGCTGGCCTACGGTTACGTAATCACCTTCTTTTACTAAAATATTCTTTAGAAAACCACTTATAGGTGCGGTTATCACCACACCGTGTACTGATTCTTTTCCGTTGATGG
The DNA here is from genome assembly GCA_964580505.1 of uncultured Parabacteroides sp. Lineage (GTDB taxonomy): Bacteria > Bacteroidota > Bacteroidia > Bacteroidales > Tannerellaceae > Parabacteroides. The sequence continues at coordinate 4,988 of CAZOKT010000130.1, forward strand.
CATCATAAGCCACCTTTGCATTCTCATAAGCCAAACGAGCTTGTTCATAATCTTTTTGTGAGACAATCTTATCTCCAATCAATTGTTGCATGCGTTCATATTCTTTCTTGGCGGTCAAATAAGCATTCTTGGTGCGGATTGCTATGTCTCCGTCTGATAAAGCATTGGATGCCAATGACAGTATGGCCTGGCCTTTGCGTATCGATGTGCCGTCTATGAAGCGGGTTTCACCTAACGTAACCACACCGGGCACCGTAGCCACCAGCACCGTTTCTGCTCCTTGCGCCGACTGGATTTGCCCGCTGGTCTTGATGACTTCCGCAAAAGTCTCTGGTTGTATCACTTTTGTCTGTAAGCCTATTGCCTCAGCTTCTTGTTTTTTAAATACGATTTCTCCGGAGGCATGAGTTTCGTGTTCATGTTCTGCCTCCGCTTCGTGATGCACATCGTGTTCATGCTCGTGCTCATTGTGTGCCTTCTCGCCGCCGCAACTCCATAACAATGCAGCAACTGCCAGTGCATAAATAGATATCTTTTTCATAATACGTATCCGTTAAGAAACGTCATAGCAGACGTTTTTATTAAATCTTTGATTTGTAATGATGTTAAAATAGAAAATTATCACCGTAAAATAGACGAGAAAGGTTTTCCAAACTTTGGATAATCTCGTCTTATCTGATTAAGTGAAAGATAAAGGTGGGGCTCGAAGTCCCAATGATTTTACAATCCATACACTATGTAAAACCTCATGATAAATGGTTGGAAAATCAGGTGTAACTACAGACGTATAAGGTATTAATTGGAAATAGAAAGAGAGGAAAAACGAGAGATAAGGCAGTCTTGCCGCTTCCTCCTTTATTCGTGATGTATTATTCTCTACAATCATTTGAGGATGATTACCTGTTTTCATGTCGCATCCTTGTGCATGGGCATGTGTCGTTGTTGCTAATGTTTTGTTATGTGTTGTGATACATAACAAACCGTCTAAATGATGATGATGGGGAACAACCGTCAATACTAACACCCAAAGCGAGGTTAACAATAGCAAGTCGTACATGATTCTTTCTTTCTTCATCATCTCACCATTTCTTTTTGCAAAGAAAAGACAAAAAAAGGAACTTTGCAACATCCCGTAATGCAAATCAGTTGCAAAGCTCCTCATTATGTATGGCATATTTGTTTGTTTTACTTATCCAAAATGCGGAGGGCACAATTCCATTCTCTTTTCCACGAAAGCTTTGATAAAAGCAACCGTCTCGTCTATTCCCAACAAAGAGGCATCAATCGAAAGATTGTATGAGGATGCCGCACCCCATTCCTTGTTGGTGTAATAGTTATAATAAGAAGCACGGCCTTTATCCGTCTTAGCCATTAAGTTTTTTGCCTCTTCTACCGAAACATTCATATTTTCTACAATGCGCTGTACGCGAACTTCCGGCCGATTATGTATAAAAAAACTGATGCAGGCTGGGTCATCACGTAGGATATAATCCGCACATCGTCCTACCATAACGCACGATTCCTTGACGGCTAAATTACGTATTGCTTCGCTCTGAAGCCGGAATAGTTCGTCATTTGACAGGATATCATTATAGGGCATAAACATACCGACATAAGGATATCCCATCGTAAAAGCAAATGCCATCCGATTGGAAGTCCGTTCGTCTGCCTTTTCGAATACCTCCGGACACAATCCGCTTTCTCGTGCAGCTATGGCAAGTAACTCTTTGTCATAATAGCCTATTCCTAAAGATTTTGCCAACTTCTGACCTATTTCCCGACCTCCGCTGCCGAATTGCCGCCCGATAGTCAATATTATCCGATTCCTATCTTCTTCCATATTCCTCGAGTTTTTTCGTTATTCATCATTTACTCCTCGCAAAAATAAAATATTCCCTTTTAAGTAACAACATTTTTAATGAGGTTT
>CAZOKT010000131.1:0-6873 GCA_964580505.1 uncultured Parabacteroides sp.
TAACCTAAGTGCCTTAAAGGTTAAACCTGAGAGGCATATTCTTTATTCCTTATTCCTGATAACTGACAAATATTTCCCGTCCTTCTATTGTGCAACGAATAGGCGCTATCTGCTCCAAATCAGAACAGATTTCTTCTATTGATTCTTCCTTATTAAAAACGAATCTGTATTTTTTATCAATCAATTGCTTTGTTGAGAAATTAAAATGTACTTGGTAAATATCGGCAATTCGCTCTGTTATTTCCCCCAACGACATCTTTTCCAAAATAGATTGTTCATGCCGCCAAATGCTTTGCACATTCACATCGACTTGTTCTATATTTAATGTTTGCCTTTTCGTATCGAATATAACTTTTTCTCCGGGCGATATATCCAATAAATCTTTTTTATCTTCATCTTGTAAAACGACATGCCCGGAAATCAATATTGTCTCTATTTTGTTTTCGTCTGCTATTGTTTTTAGATTAAACGATGTCCCTAAAACTTTCACAAATAAATCATTGGCTTTGACAACAAAAGGAGATAACGAGTCTTTTTCAACCTGAAAAAAAGCTTCTCCTTCTATTGATACCGAACGATTATTCGTCCCAAAATCATTAGGAATGCACATTATAGTTCCGCCTCTCAACCATACCTTCGAACCATCACGTAAAGTTATTCTCTTTACATCTTCCTGTGCATCTACAATAATGCTTATATAACTGCTTTCCTGATTATACACGTAATATCCTATCGCTCCAAGCACTATAAACAAAACCGCAGCATACCGTAAAAAAGACCGGAAAGACAGATGAAATCTCTTCCGCCCGATTTTCGTTTGAATAGCCAATAATGCCTGTTCTATTTGTTCCGGAGTATTTATACGATCAAAATTATCTTTTATCCGCAAGGCCACGACTTTTTTCCATATAGCGGCATTTTGAGCAGAACTTTCCGCCCAAGCTTGAATTACCGATAACTCTTCTAAAGATATATTACCCGTCAAATATTTTGCCAATAAACTATATTCAAATTCCATACTTAATCCCCTTTTTCTATATAACGTTTAACTCAGATTAACTACGGAGCTAAAATGCGTTTTTTTTCTAAATTTCAAACCAGATGGCGTGGATGGACTTTCAGAAACGAAAGAAAATAAAAAATGAAAGGTAAATCCGCAAAACAGATTTGCAGCAAAGGGAGGCTACGTTTTTTCTTATGCTCATGCTGGGAATTTATGCCTGATAATTTCCTATTTGTCAGGCATAAACGACGATAAAATTAGGCATAAATATACCAACTACAAAGAAACATCATGAAATGATGTTTGGACATTTTCTTTTTTAGATATTTCAAAGTGAGATAAAGGTGACTCTCTACGGTACGTATCGGGATATCTAATTGTTCAGCTATTTCTTTGGTCTTTTTTCCTTCAATATAAGCCAGCAAAAAAGCTTCACGACGTTGCTCCGGAATCTGCTGGAGCAAATTATATAATTCTTGATAGAAATCTTTGGAATAAAGCTCGTTCAACACGGCACAACCTTGTTCCAATAATTCAGCACATTCCTTCATATAAGCTTCATATACCGAGGCATTATATTCATTTTTCACCTGAGCTTTCCGAAAATAATCCATGCAACGCGTATAAACGGCACGATAAAGATAAGATTGAAAGTTTTCTTGCACGGAGAAACGCGTACGATGTTCCCATACATGTAAAAAGACATCTTGCACGATATCCTCAGCCAGCGGGTCATCATTGACAAGAGTTACCCCATAAGCTTTCAATCGAGGATAATAATAGTAAAACAACTTCCGAAAAGTGTTCTTATTCCCACTTTCCAAATTCTTCCTGAATTTTTCATCCTCAAACATTATTATTACCCGTTCCGAATGATATCTTTAACTAACTGATGCCATGAGCGACATTGCCATCTTCCAACACGTGGCGAGATGCTATCATAAACAAAGCCAATGCCTCCGAGGGTTTTCAAGAATATTTTTCTATTTACTTATTGAAATATGTTCATTGAAATAAAAATAACCCTTACAATTATCTTCTAATTAAACATAAAATTATCCCTCAGAGGCAATTACAAATCACACTCATGCTCCAAGAACGAAATTTATACTATTTCGCTGCTTTCTTCGGAGCTGTTTTTTTCTTTAGTTTATCCAATTCTTTCTGCAAAGCTTCAATTTCTTCTCCCTGATTCTTGATAGTCGTCAGCAAAGAATTAAGCTCTTCATTTTCGATTGTTTCAGGATATTGTGCATTTACACGTTCAATAAAATCAGACAATACATTCATATAATTATTGAATGCATCATATGGATTATCATACGGACTGAAACCACCCCGCCCCATATGCTTTGTACTCATATAATAGAAATGATCACTACTTTGCAAATAGTACCAGTCCTGACGAATACGACGTAAATCACACAAACGAACACGTTCACCAATTTCACAGATTTTGCGGAAAGCTTCCTGTTGCAAAACATTACCCAACCAAGAACTGCAATCTCGCTCTTCGTCAACCCATGAAATCGGGTAAGCTACCGAAATAGTGTCTATCGGCTTCATCAAAGCAAAGACATCAGAAGGAGTTGAGAAACTAATTCCTTTTTCTGCAGCAAAACGAGGTAAAGCCTTAAAGAACTCGAAAATACCCGTCTCAGCCGGATGTAAAGAACCTAACACTTCATAATTCATAAAAAGATTAATGACCTGCTCTGATTCGGGCGTATTAGCAATCCAATTAATAAACTTATCTGCCGTCAAAGGATATTCATTCCATCCATAATCACTGAAACGTTCAGACAAATCTTCGCTAAAACGGTCATTTTTCAACAAAAGATGCAAATTAGGCTGAGCACTCGAACAATACATATAATTCGGGCTCTTCCAACCTAAAATATGTTTAGCACCTTCTGTCAACATTCCCTTGTAGCCCATTTCATATACTACTTCTGAAATATCATCAGAATAAATCAGCTCTGTATTACGGAAAACGGTTGGTTTAACCCCAAACAATGTCATCAACTTATCTTCTTGCTTTTTAATTTGATGCTTAAATTCATCTATATCGCCTAAGGAAGAAAGCGAATGTGCATAAGTCTCAGACAAAAATTCCACATTACCAGTTGTTACAAGCTCTTTAAAACTATCAATTACCTCCGGTGTATAAATTTCCATTTGCTCCAAAGCAACGCCTGAAATAGAAAAAGCAACTTTAAACTTATTACCGCTCGCCTTTATCATTTCTAAAATAGTTCGATTCGCCGGCAAATAACATTTCTCGGCAATGCGGCGAATGATTTCCTCATTCTGGAAATCGTCATAATAATAATGGTCATTTCCAATATCAAAGAAACGATATCTTTTCAAACGAAACGGCTGGTGAATCTGGAAATAAAAGCATATAGTTTTCATAATATTTTCTGTTTTAATTTTCTATTCGGATTATTGTTTATTTATTACCATATCGTAGATGCGACGGACTTTTTGCCCTGCATATTCCCATTTGATCTCATCCACTTCACGCTTGCCTTCCACTTTCAGGAATTCATGCATAGCCGGATAAGTAATTATTGAATACATGGCATCTGCCAGAGCCTCAATATCCCAATAATCTACTTTCATCGCATAATTCAAAATTTCTGCACAACCGGATTGCTTGGATATAATAGAAGGTACACCACATTGCATGGCTTCTAACGGAGATATACCAAACGGTTCAGACACCGAAGGCATCACATAGACATCGCTGGCTTTAAGAACTTCATAGACTTGCTTTCCTCGCATAAATCCAGTAAAATGGAAACGATCTGAAATATTACGAGATGCAACCAAACGAATCATCTGATTCATCATATCACCACTTCCTGCCATTACGAAACGCGCATGAGGAGCTCTTTTTAAAACCTTTGCCGCTGCTTCTACAAAATATTCCGGTCCTTTTTGCATCGTAATACGTCCTAAGAATGTAATGACCTTATCCTTCACACCTTTCTTGTCCGGTATTGCCAATATATCAGAACTTAATGGCTCTACTGCATTATGTACAGTTGTTACCTTTGCCGGATCTTGATGATATTTCTCTATTACTGTCTGACGCGTCAAATTACTTACCGTAATAATATGGTCTGCATGATCCATACCATTCTTCTCAATCGAATAGACATCCGGATTCACATTTCCACGACTACGGTCATAATCCGTTGCATGGACATGAATTACCAGCGGCTTACCCGTAACCTGCTTTGCATGAATGCCTGCTGGATAAGTTAGCCAATCATGTGCATGAATAATATCGCAAGGTATAGTACGTGCAATTACACCTGCAACAATCGAATAATTATTAATTTCTTCCAACAAATTATTCGGATAACGTCCAGAAAACTCCAAACAACCCAAATCATTCACATATCGGTAAGAGAAATCAGCATATATATTATTTCTAAAATCGAAATACAGCTGAGGATCCATAAACTTGCCCAAGCGTTCCCTTACGTAATCCATATTCACATCACGCCAAACGATAGGCACATTATTTACTCCTATAATCCTAAGGAAGCTCTGGTCTTCATCGCCCCACGGTTTAGGGATACAAAAAGTTATATCCATATCCGGTTGCAAAGCCATACCTTTCGTTAAACCGAAACTTGCAGTACCTAAGCCTCCCAAAATATGGGGAGGAAATTCCCACCCAAACATTAATGCTTTCATAAGTATTATTTGTTTTTATTCGGCGTTATACTTCTTCAATATATCCAATATTCCCAGAATAGCAGCTACGTTCATGGCAAAAGAGATAGCTCCTCGACCTGTGAATGGAGGATTCCCATCATAAATTTCCGAAATAGTACCTATACAATGGTTGCTCATTTCCTCCTCCATACTGATTAGCATACGTTCAGCAAATGCAACACCCGATTTACCAAATACCCGGAGGTAAGCCTCCAAATAAGCTCCCATCAACCAAGGCCAGGCCGTACCTTGATGATAAGCCAAATCCCTATCCATTTGAGGACCGGTACAATAAGGACGATAACCCTCACTTTTCGGACTTAAAGAGCGAATGCCTTTAGGGGTAAGCAATTCTTTCGTTACGATATCTAACACCGAACGCTTTTGCATACGGGTCAATGGAGAATAAGGTAATGATACGGCAAATATCATATTCGGACGAACACTCCAATCCACAAATGAACCATTTACATAATCAAATAAATAATTATATCCATTCATAAAGATATTAGGGAATGAAACATCCATTGACTTTATCAAATTTTCAATCCGTTCATCCACCACTCCATCATTAATCTCTTTGCAGAAACAAAGCGCATTATACCACAAAGCATTGAACTCGACAATATAACCCGAACGCGGCACTACCGGTCGGCCATTTACCGTAGAATTCATCCATGTGATAGCTTTATCTCTTCCTCCATCTGCAAAAATTAAACCGCTATCCATGACTTTCAGGCCTGGATGTTTCTGTTCTATGATATATGAAATAACCTCATTTATAAAATCGGCATATAGTTCTTTAGCCTTCTCCAGACTTTCATCTTTAGCATACTTCTGAATAGCCCAAATAGCCCAAAGCATGACATCCGGATGTTCTACTTCTTGGATTACGGCATCTTGAGCACCACATTCCATAAATGCCCTTAATGCAGGGATTGCCGTAGCCATAATTTTCTCGAAACGAACCGGATCTTCAATAGACAACGTACAACCTGGCGCTGCAATAAACAAGTCTCGTGCTCTTACCTTAAACCACGGATAACCTGCCAACAAATAAGCATCTTGTTCCTTCGGGCGGAAATAGAATTGCTGAGCCGAGTTTTTCAAACAATTATAGAAACTGGTGCGTGGCGTACGAGAAGCCACTTCTGTGGAATACAAAGTCTTTAATCGAGTAGTAGCCACTTGGCTATCACCCGCACTGAAAATAATAGACTCGCCTTTCTTAACTGGAACTTCAAAATAACCAGGCACGAACAAATCTTCCTTGTAAGGATACCCCCTCTCTTGCTCTTTCGAATACTCCACACCATAATACCACTTCGGGTCAAATACAAAATTTACATTTTTGTTAAATTGCATGAATAATTCAGGATATCCCGCATATAAACACATCTTTATACCATTCGGTACAAGCGTATAATTCTGATTCAGATTTCCGTTGGCATAAGTTAATTCTTTCACGCTGCGGAAAGCCAAAAATGGACGAAAGCGCAATGTTGTCTCCGAATGGGCATCTTCCAACGTATATTTAATCATAATACGATTGTCATACATGGAAAATACTTTCTCTTTCGAGAATACTACTCCACCCACACGGTAAACAGTACGAGGAACCGTATCACAAGTATATTCACGAATATACTTATGACCTTTCGGACTAAAATCATTTTCGCCATACTTGTGTAATCCCAGATTGAATTCTGCACCATGCTGAATGACCGTTTCATCCAAAGAGGAAAGAAGCACATGATTATCATCATCCAATGCTGGTACAGGCATTACTAACAACCCATGATATTTACGAGTATTGCAATCCACGACAGTACTACAATGATAAGCTCCCAAACGATTCGTCCTTAAAACTTCACGTGTCAGGGACTCCTCCAAGTTTATCATGACTGTCTTATCAAACTTAAGATAACTCATAAAGTATATATTTTAATTATGTTCGTGTTTTTCTGTTTGATTTATTCACACGACCAAAAGTAAATCTAAATCATTTAAAAAACAAATTTATACCGGAAATATTTTTCTTTTTTCTCTTCTATCACCAAAAGCAATCTATAAATCAAATACTTACTGCGAACGCTTTTTACCAAATATGTAGCGAAAGATAGTTAGGCATACCGTTT
>CAZOKT010000132.1:0-6836 GCA_964580505.1 uncultured Parabacteroides sp.
TAAATAAAATTTAAACAGGCTCTTATGATGTTTCTTGTAGAAACTTTAATGCTTCTTCTACAATAGTATCTATACCGGCGGAGAGGTCTTCATCGGTAATGGATACCCAAACATCCGGATCAATACCAAATTCCGTCAGATTCATGTCTGAGTCAAGCATCGGGCAGGCTGAGAAGCGGACTATCCAACCGTTGGGTAGTTCAGACGTGAAAGGGAATCCACTACCTCCACCGGTACAATCTCCCATAATCGTCACTTGAGGAAAGATATGCATCTTCTGAACGAAGTCGTTTGCTGCGCTATAACAATAACGATTGGTTAGCACAACTGTTGGACGTAGCCACTTAATATAGGAAGAAGGTTCCAGCTCGAGAGGATATGGTTCTGAAAAATCATCATGGCCTTTACCCGTTTTGTACTGGATATAGCCGACCAACGTTGTTTCCTCTATAAAACGTGAAGCGAAGCGTTCGGAATAACTGAGTGAACCACCTCCATTATCACGGACGTCAACGATAAGTCCTTTGCAGTCTCGAAAATAGTAAAACATATAATCTAAATTGCTCTCACTCAAACTGCTGGAAAAACTGGAATATCGAACGTATCCGATGTCTTCTTGCTCGCCTATCTTCTTGTATTCTAAACCTCCGGCTATTTTATAATCTTTTCCCAAATATTTTTCGTTTAGTTCCTCATAAAAATTAGGAGCATAATCCTGATACCAATCCCAATAACGTGCTACATCGAAGCTGGAATATAAATTGGTATGACCGTCCTTCAATTCTGCAAGCATGTCTGCCAACACGTCAAACAAAGCGTATTGATTCATTGTATCCGTGATTTGCACGGAGTAGCGATCATAAACATCGTCCCAATCTACATCTTTGTATGAGAAGAAACAATAATTCTCATCTAATATTTGCCATAAAGATTCGAAATTCTCTTTCGGATCGGTGGTGTACTCATCTGTATCTTGGCATGCGCCGAGTGAAAAGAAAAGTCCCACAAGCAATAGAAGTTTCATCAAACATTTCATCATTATCAATAATATACGCTCTTATGGTTGGACTTATTATACATTCGTTTTCCACCGAATGCCACAAACTCTTTTACGAAACCGATTACAAACGAGTTGGAAAGAATGTGGCTCTGGATTCTGTTCACATCTAAATAATAGAGACTATTCAAATAGCCGGCACGGATGGTAAATTTCCCTACGGGGAAATCTACTGTCAGATAATTCTTCATTGCCTGCTTGTTGTGGAAGGAGGTGAATGGGACGATGCCCGACTTGTTTCCGATATCGAAAATTTCATAATAAGATTGCCCGGCATGTGGAGAAAACAAAATTCCGACAAAAGGAATCTCAAATTGATAACGCAGTGTTAGAGGGTAATCTTTGATGCATAGATTATATATCGCCATAGCTGAAACGTTCAGTTCTAAATCAGCTTTTGCTGATGCGGGATTGTTGCTGGAGCGAGTGAGGTAAATAAATCCTGCCATGGCATGAAAAGACGCGCCCGTCAACACCCGCAAGTTTGGCAAAGGCTCCAAACGATAATGATACCCCAACGTGTAATCGACAAATCCGCTTAATGCTCGTGTCGTCCCAGCGTCGTTTTCGGTAAAAGACATATTAACATTCACAAATTGTTGCCGGGAGATGCGGCTATCCGCCAATTTGGTAATCTTCATCCGTTCGTCTAAGACGCGTAATCCCCAACCTTTATAAGGAATACGACTTCCAGGTGTCAAATAAGTATCCATAATGTTGTAACTACCCACTCCAATCATTGTTGCTACATTTACCGGGTATAAATATTTTTCAGTTTGTGCGTTTAGTATAAAACTAAATCCACAAATGAAAGATAAAAGCAATCCTATAGAAATCCAGCGTCTCATTTTAATTATCGAAAAGTTTCATTTGTCCTAAAATTTCATCTTTCAAATCTTCCGGATTCTCTTTAGGTTCTTCCAGTTGGGGTATTTCTTTTGGAGACTCTTGTTCAGAAGTTTGCTCGGGGATTGGTTCGGGAAAAAGGGTAGGCTCTAGTTCATTTATTGTTTCGACTTGATATGTGGTCAAACGTTTTCCTTTAGCCTTAAAGCTCTTTACCATAATAAAATCTTCCGCATCAACTACTAAAGGTGGTCGGAAAGCATCTTTCCCACCAAAAACAACTTCAATACGGGGATAGCATTCGTCTGTCAGTAAATATAATGTGCTTTTCGGATTCTCACCTAAGATATTCTTACGCGAGTTTCCGCTCTCCAATTGGAAGCGTTTTAGGTACGGATATTTTTGGTCGGCATCAAAAAGAGCCAAAGTCCATACTTTGTCGGGTAAAAACTTCTCGATAACCAGAATATCTTTTTCATAATGATTGCTCAAATCGAAATTGGTCGTATAGAATTCTCCGTTCCTTCGAATCACCAAAATCAAGTCTTCACTTTGAAATTCTCCCAATTCATCTCCTCGGCCATCGTAGTTTAAACGTAGAACGTCCCAATCAAACCAAACCATACGTCCGCCTAAGGTAGAACTGCCACGTTGCTTTAAAGAGACTTTATGAATTTCAGCTTTTGTCAAAATATTGCCAATTGAACCTCGACCACGTATAGCAATTTGGCTAAAGTCTTTTTCAAACACCAGCAATTTTTGACGAGGCTTCGGTTTCAAGATTATTTTTACGGTCTCAGCTTCTCCATTCGAATTTGCACTAAAATAGAGAATCCGGGAGTCAGGAGTGCCTTTTGTCAAAGTATATTCCTTATCACGGCTAATATTTGTAATTGCAAATCGTTTAATATAATTTATTCCGCCTTTGCCATCTCGATAAATGACGTTGTAAATTGTCCGGTTATCATTCCGCTTAAAAACATTGACATATAGAGTATCTTTCCCTACGAACATCTTCTCGGCAACTTTTACAATCTTGTAAATTCCAGAGCGATAGAAAATAATTACATCGTCTATATCTGAACAATTACAGACAAACTCATCTTTCTTTAGAGATGTTCCGATAAATCCTTCAGCCCGATTGATATAGAGTTTCTCATTGGCTTCAACCACTTTAGTGGCTTCAATCGTATCAAAATTGCGGATTTCAGTCAATCGAGGATAGTTCTTTCCGTATTTATCTTTCAGCATAGAGAACCATTGAATCGTATAATCTACGATATGTGCCAAATGCTCATTAATGCGTGCGATATTTGCTTTAATTTGGAGAATCTGTTCATTGCATTTATCTGAATTAAACTTCAGAATGCGTCCCATTTTGATTTCCATCAGTTTTAGAATATCCTCACGAGTGACTTCACGTATTAGATTGGGTTTAAAGGGTTCCAACCGAAGGTCAATATGCCGGATGGCTTCATCCATAGATGCCGCTTGCTCAAATTCTTTATCTTTATAAATGCGTTCTTCAATAAAGATTTTTTCCAACGAAGAGAAAAATAATGTCTCTTCTAATTCTTCTTTTTCTATTTCTAATTCGCGTCGTAATAAGGATAAGGTATTATTAGCCGAATGACACAATACTTCGCTTATCGTTAAGAAGTGAGGCTTGTCATCCTTAATCACGCAACAATTAGGAGAGATGCTAATCTCGCAATCTGTGAAAGCATAGAGGGCATCTATGGTTTTATCTGATGAAACACCGGGAGCCAAATGAACTAATATTTCTACGTTTTTAGCTGTATTGTCATCTACTTTTTTAATTTTGATTTTCCCTTTTTCATTTGCTTTCAGTATAGATTCGATAACCACAGATGTAGTACGTCCATAAGGGATTTCAGAGATAACCAACGTTTTGTTATCCAGTTTGCCTATCTTTGCACGTACTTTAACAGAACCTCCCCTTTCTCCATCATTGTATTTGCTTATATCTATAAAACCACCCGTTTGGAAATCCGGATAGAGCGTAAAATCTTCGCCTTTCAAATAAGCAATAGAAGCATCTAACAACTCGTTGAAATTATGAGGCAATATCTTTGACGAAAGACCTACGGCAATACCTTCTACACCTTGTGCTAAAAGCAAAGGGAATTTTACGGGTAGCGTAACCGGCTCGCGATTGCGTCCATCATAGGATGCTTGCCAAAGGGTCGTCTTGGGATTGAATACCGTTTCTAAAGCGAACTTAGATAGACGTGCCTCTATATAACGAGGTGCCGCTGCACTATCTCCTGTCAATATGTTTCCCCAATTTCCTTGGCAATCAATCAACAAATCTTTCTGTCCCAATTGTACCAAAGCATCACCGATAGAGGCATCACCATGCGGATGGAATTGCATAGTATGCCCTACGATATTTGCCACTTTATTATAGCGTCCATCGTCCAAACGTTTCATGGAATGAAGGATTCGGCGCTGAACAGGTTTTAATCCATCATTAATATGCGGGACGGCACGCTCTAAGATGACATAAGAGGCATAATCCAAAAACCAACTTTGGTACATTCCAGACAGATGATGCGTAATGCGGTCACTGTTTTTATCCGGCATTTTGTATTCCGAATGCGTCTGATTATCGGATTCATAGGTAGTTGTTTGAGGCTTTTCTTGCCTACTACCTTCCTCTGAATGATTATCTTGAGCCGTTATATTGTCGTCTAAATCTTCTGGTTTCATAATACTTTCCGGTATCCTACTTTGCATTCTATGCGAAATCCGGTGTAAATATACAAATTTTTGTCTTATATTTGGCGAGATTTCAAAATAAGATGGGGATTATGATAGAGTTAAGAAGAATTACGAGTACGGAAGATGCTGCATGGAACCGGTTAACCGGACTTTATACTGAGGCATTTCCTGCGGAAGAGAGAAGGGAGATAAATCAACTCGAATGGATGATAAAGACCACTGATGAGATGTATTTTAATGCCATAGAAGAGGATGGTGAACTTTGCGGATTGGCTGTTTATTGGGGTTTGGAGGAGTTCTATTATATAGAGCATCTTGCGGTTTTCCCTGAAATGCGTAATCGGAGGATAGGTAGGAAGGTTTTGCTTTATTGGCAAGCACATTTGAATAAGTTGCAACTCTTGGAAGTTGAGCCTGCCATAGACGAGATGGCTTGCCGGCGCATTGGTTTTTATGAACGAAATGGCTATAAGGTTTTGCATAAAGATTATGTACAACCCTCTTATAGAGCTGATGAAGATGCCTGCCATTTATGGATTATGGGCTCGGATGACACTTCGAAAATAGAGACGTATATCACTCGCATCAAAGATATTGTTTACCGAAAACCATTAAAAAGCTGCTGTTCGTGTAAATGAACGAAAGAAATATACGAGCTTAAATTTTATGCCTGATATCATTTTTGTTTATGGTTGGATTTGCTGATGATATTAGGTATAAATAAGAAAGAATGTCAAGCATAAAACTTTTTGGAGGGATACAAAACAGATTTGATTCCATATTTATAATCTGATTTAGAGCAGGGATATTTTCATGAAATTACCGATAATCATAAGTACGCTGAACGAATTGGTTAGGGTTTATCCGGAGCGGATTGTTTATATTTCTTCGGACGGGAATTATTCCATAATGGTACTTCATGACAAATCGGAACATTTATTTTCCTTTAACCTTTCTCATTTTCAGAAAATTATAGAGAAGCAGATGAAAACCGAAGCCTCTCTGTTTATCCGTATAGGGAAAGGGCTTATTATAAATCGGGAGTATATCTACAAAATCAATGTAGGAAAACAATCGCTAATTTTTCTGATATGAAAATAGAACATACCTTTGTGCTGTCAGCTTCAAAAGAGGCTCTAAAACAATTAAAAAGTTTGATTGAAAAAGATTTAGAGAAGAGATGAGAAGGGATGAAGATGATGAAATACAGGTATTAGGCACCTCAGAGAGCAAACCTAAATATGTACGTTGGATAACAGCATTTCTTGTGCTGTTATTTATCGGTTTGCTTGCCTATTTCTCTATCCCTGATGACAAGGCGGATGAAGGAGATAGGGTAGAGATATTTCCCGTTATCAAAGCAGATAGTATAGAAATAAACATGCGACCTTCGGTAAAGTTGCAAACAGATTCCATCAACGATGTCATACTCAATATCTATGCCTTACGAAACTTAAGCGCCGAATTATCTCTGCAAATGCCTTCTCTTACAGATACAATGATATATTTTGTATTACAAGCAGCAGACATAAGAAAGGATAACAAAGAGATTGTCGGAGACTTTGTTCTTAAAGGAAAACAATTGGCTAAAGGAAAACAGGATATTGCGCTTTGATAAATGGGGAAATAACATTGGGAAATACAATAAATGACAATATAAAAGAACATTGCATCGCTCGCAATGGTGATTTCTTTAGACAATATGCATTGGTAATGAATGGAGAAATTCAAGAAAACCGCCTGAGAGGGAAAGCCATACGCAGAGCATTGGCTCAGCAAAACAATGATTTCTATATTGTTGAAAGCGTGAACAGGGAATCCTTGTATGATTTTTCAGAAGCATTGGCTGATATGGGATTTACCAATGCGCTCTATTTAGTTGGTGGCTCCTCTTATGCTTGGTGGCGTGAGAGTTCTCAAACAACTCATGAGTTAGGCAAATCTGATAAAAACCCATTACCCAATACCAATTACCTTATTTTAAAAGGAACCAAATCCCATTAATATAAAGGGTTTCACACAATACAAACACCATTTCATACAAAGACCTCTTTTTTATTTCTTTACTGAGATTATCCGTTTTAGTTTTGTGGAAAATTAAAATTGGATAAAGCATGAAGAAATTGAAAAAGTGGATTAAAATCCATCAAAAGGCATTGGCTGTAATATTAATTGTTGCCTTGATAGC
>CAZOKT010000133.1:0-6769 GCA_964580505.1 uncultured Parabacteroides sp.
CGTAATCTGCTTTCTTATATCGAACTCACGTTAAATAAATTGTCACGTAATTTGGAAGTAAAAATGTTAAAATTTAATCCTCAAACAGGCTCTTCGCATTTTATTATTTGCTCATTCATAAATAATATTTACTTTTGCTCCGGATTTTGCAAAGTCGAGTTTACAACTTATGAGCGAAAATATTCAACATCCCGGAATAGTCGAACGAGTAGAGGGCAATAAGGTATTCGTTCGGATTACGCAATACTCTGCATGTGCGGGTTGCCATGCGAAGTCTGCCTGTACAATGTCTGACAAGAAAGAAAAAATAATCGAGGTCGAAGATGTTCAGAGCACATATTATTCGGGAGAAGAAGTAGTAATAATCGGACAAAATTCAAGAGGGATGGAAGCTGTTTTACTTGCGTTCGTATTGCCCGTTATCATCCTTTTGGTTGCTGTGGTAGCCGGAGTTAAGGCAGGTTGGACGGAAACGATGAGCGGGGCATCCGGATTGCTGGTTTTGATACCTTATTATATATTATTGTATGTGTTACGTGATAAGCTAAAAAAACGCTTTGTTTTCAGGCTAAAAAAACTAAAAGATTAAATATGATGATTTTAATTGCCGTTATTTCGTTAGGGGTTATCGGTATAATCGGTGCCCTTTTACTGTATGTGGCTTCCAAGAAATTCGAAGTGCATGAAGACCCGCGCATTGGTCTAGTACAAGAAGCCTTGCCTGGAGCTAATTGTGGTGGTTGCGGATTTGCCGGTTGTGCCGGATTTGCCGGAGCCTGTGTGAAAGCCGATTCATTAGACGGAATGCTTTGTCCTGTAGGTGGAACACAGGTGATGACAAAGATTTCTGCTATTTTAGGAAAAGAGGTTGCAGCCGCTGAACCTAAAATAGCAGTTGTCCGTTGTAACGGGACTTGTGCTGTACGTCCAAGAACAAATAAGTACGACGGAGCAAAGAGCTGTGCGATTGCCTCTTCGTTGTATGGAGGTGAAACCAATTGTTCTTTCGGTTGCTTAGGTTATGGAGATTGTGTGAAAGTTTGTAATTTTGATGCGATTCACATCAATTTGGAAACAGGATTGGCTGAAGTTGATGAAGAAAAATGTACTGCGTGTGGAGCCTGTGTGAAAGCTTGTCCGAAAAATGTAATAGAACTGCGCAAAAAAGGTCCGAAATCTCGCAGAATATATGTATGTTGTATCAATAAGGATAAAGGAGCTGTAGCTCGTAAAGCTTGTGCAAATGCATGTATTGGTTGTGGAAAATGCGCAAAAGAGTGTACATTTGGTGCCATTACTGTAGAAAATAATATAGCTTATATCGATTACGCGAAATGCCGAATGTGCCGTAAGTGCGTAACAGCTTGTCCGACAGGAGCCATCCATGAATTGAACTTCCCACCGAGGAAAGAAACTCCAGTAGCACCCAAAGTGGTAAAGCCAGTAACAGTAGAAGAGCCTAAAGAGAATAAACCGACGGATGCAAAAGGAACTAAACTGGAAACATCTGTGAACTCAATAATCAAAGACGCTGAATTAATAACTGTACAGAAAACAATAAACGATTAATAAATCCAAATTATATGCTAAAGACATTTCGAATCGGAGGCATTCACCCGCCCGAGAATAAACTGTCTGCCGGTAAGAAGATTATTACACTTGCTGCACCCAAACAGGTAATTATCCCTTTGAGCCAGCATATTGGAGCTCCGGCACAAGCTGTGGTGAAAAAGGGGGACACGGTAAAAGTAGGTACGTTGTTAGCTAAGGCAGGAGGATTTGTTTCTGCGAATATCCACTCGTCCGTTTCCGGTAAAGTAAACAAGATTGATAATGTGCTTGACACAAGCGGTTATAAACGTCCAGCTATCTACATCGATGTAGATGGCGACGAATGGGAAGAAAGCATTGACCGCAGTGATACTTTGGTGAAAGAGTGTAATTTATCATCGAAGGAAATTATTGATAAGATTGCAGCTGCGGGTATCGTAGGTATGGGGGGTGCTACTTTCCCTACTCAAGTTAAACTCTTGCCTCCGCCAGGCAGTAAGGCGGAACTCCTTATTATTAATGCAGTAGAATGTGAACCCTATCTGACAGCTGACCATTCTCTGATGATGGAGAAGGGCGAACAAATATTGGTTGGCATTACTATTTTAATGAAAGCTGCCAATGTAAATAAAGCCGTAATAGGCATTGAGAATAATAAACCGGATGCCATAGCACACCTGACGAAATTGGCTACACCTTATCAAAATATCAAAGTAATGCCATTAAAGGTGAAATATCCGCAAGGAGGAGAAAAGCAGTTGATTGATGCTGTCATTTCCCGCCAAGTAAAAAGCGGTGCATTGCCTATTTCCGTAGGAACGATTGTACAAAATGTCGGAACGGTCTATGCTGTATATGAAGCTGTTCAGAAAAACAAGCCACTGTTTGAGCGAGTCGTAACCGTAACAGGAAAAGCTGTAAAGAATCCTTCCAATTTCTTGGTACGAATCGGTACGCCGGTAAGCGTATTGATAGAAGCGGCTGGTGGCATGCCGGAAAACACCGGAAAAATAATCGGTGGTGGTCCGATGATGGGAAAAGCGTTAATTAATGCAGAAGTTCCTGTAGGCAAAGGGAGCTCAGGTATTTTACTGATGACCACAGAAGAATCAACCCGTAAGCCGATACATGATTGCATCCGTTGTGCCAAGTGCGTTTCTGTTTGTCCAATGGGCTTGAATCCTGCATTCCTAATGCGTTCGACCGTTTATCAGAAATGGGACCTTGCCGAAGAAGATCATATTCAGGATTGCATTGAATGCGGTTCATGTAGTTTCACTTGTCCGGCTAATCGTCCGTTATTAGACCATATTCGCATAGGCAAAACTAAAGTATTGGGAATAATTAGATCCAGAAAGTCATAAATAATTAGAGCAATAATGGAAAATAGTTTATATGTATCGCCTTCCCCGCATATTCACGGTGGAGATAGTATCAGTAAAAATATGTATGGAGTACTGATTGCCCTGATTCCGGCTTTCTTGGTATCTCTTTACTACTTCGGATTAGGCGCATTGATCGTTACATTTGTTTCGGTTGTTTCATGCGTATTGTTTGAATATTTGATTCAGAAGTTTATAATGAAGAAAGAACCGACTATTTGTGACGGTTCTGCTATTCTGACCGGTGTTTTATTAGCATTCAATGTGCCTTCTAATCTGCCCGTGTGGATTGTTATATTAGGTGCATTGTTTGCTATTGGTGTGGCAAAGATGTCATTTGGCGGTTTAGGTAATAATATTTTCAATCCAGCATTGGCTGGACGCGCTTTTCTGTTGATATCTTTCCCCGCACAAATGACTACCTGGCCTTTGGTGGATGCTACGAGCGCATTCCCTTTGACCTACACAGATGCACAAACAGGAGCGACAGTATTGTCTCTACTTAACGAAGGAGTAAAAGAACTTCCTTCTTATACAACTTTATTAATTGGTAATCATGGTGGAAGTTTAGGTGAGATAAGTGCAATAGCCTTATTACTCGGATTTGCTTATATGCTATGGAAAAGAATTATTACATGGCATATTCCTGTCGTTATAATTGCTACAGTGTTTGTCTTTACGGGGATTATGCATTTAGTAAATCCTGAAGTATATGCAAGTCCATTCTTTCATATTCTTTCCGGTGGTTTGATGTTGGGCGCAATTTTTATGGCAACAGATTATGTAACATCACCGATGACAAAGAAAGGGATAGTAATTTATGCGATTGGCATCGGTTTGCTAACTTCTATTATTCGTCTGTTCGGTTCTTATCCGGAAGGTATGTCATTTGCTATCTTGATAATGAACTCACTGACTCCACTTATCAATGCCTATGTGAAACCTAAACATTTTGGAGAGAAATAAGATGAAAAAATTGAAATCTACGTTACCTAATATGCTTCTTTCCCTAACGAGTATATGTATAGTCTCAGGAGCTATTTTGGCAGCAGTTAATAATGTAACAGCTGGACCAATTGCTGCATCAAAGTCTGCCACTTTGGAAACAGCTATTAAGGTAGTCGCACCCGAATTTAATAATAAACCAACAGAAGAAGCTTATATGGCTCCAACCGGGAGTGGCGACTCTTTGAAGATTTATCCAGCAAAAATGAATGGAGAATTGGTTGGTGCAGCCGTAGAGAGTTTCACTAATAAAGGGTTTAGCGGTGAAATCAGAGTAATTATCGGTTTTGATATTGACGGTAAAATCAAGGATTATTCTGTTTTACAACATTCAGAGACCCCAGGTTTGGGTTCAAAGATGCAAGAATGGTTTAGAACAGACAAAAATAAACAGAGTGTTATCGGGCGTGAAGTTGGAAGCGGGTTGAAAGTTTCTAAAGATGGCGGTAATGTAGATGCCATAACCGCAGCAACCATTTCAAGTCGTGCTTTTTTAGATGCTATAAACCGAGCTTATGCGGCATTTACACAAACGGATGCCGTCAGTAGTGCAACGTCTAATGCAACGGAAGGAGGATATTGACCATGAGTAATCTGAAAGTTTTTCTGAATGGGATAATAACAGAAAATCCAATATTTGTATTGTTATTAGGTATGTGTCCTACTTTGGGTACGACTTCTTCTGCCTTGAATGGCATGAGTATGGGACTGGCTACATTGTTTGTGCTGATTTGTTCCAATATGGCAATATCCGCTGTCAAGAACTTGGTCCCAGATATGGTACGAATCCCAGCTTACATTGTGATTATTGCAGCTTTTGTAACAGTGGTACAGTTCTGTATGGAGGCTTATACTCCTGCATTGTATTCTAGTCTGGGATTATATATTCCATTGATTGTAGTAAATTGTATTGTGTTAGGGCGTGCAGAATCTTTTGCCGCCAAGAACGGAGTGGTTGCTTCCGGCTTTGATGGTTTAGGTATTGGTATGGGATTTACTATTGCCTTGACGTTGTTGGGAGCTTGCCGCGAATTATTAGGTACAGGCAAATTATTTGGTTTGACATTGGCCCCGGAAGAGTATGGTTCTTTAATATTCATATTGGCTCCCGGCGGTTTCTTGCTTTTGGGTTATTTGATTGCAATTGTAAACAAACTGCGTAAAGCATAAAAAGGTAGGATTTTATGGAATATATCATGATATTTATTGTTGCGGTATTTGTCAACAATGTCGTACTCTCGCAGTTCTTGGGAATATGTCCGTTCCTTGGTGTTTCCAAGAAAGTAGAGACATCAATCGGTATGGGTGCTGCCGTAACATTCGTGTTGGCGTTATCCACGATAGTTACTTATTTAGTACAAAAGTTTGTTCTTGATCCTTTCGGATTAGGTTACATGCAAACGATTAGCTTTATTCTTGTAATTGCGGCTTTGGTGCAGATGGTTGAAATCATCCTGAAGAAAGTATCTCCGTCGCTTTATCAGGCATTAGGAATTTTCCTACCGTTAATTACAACCAACTGCTGCGTATTAGGTGTAGCTATATTAGTTATCCAAAAAGATTATAATTTATTGGAATCTGTGGTATATGCAGTCTCTACTGCATTAGGATTTGCGTTAGCTTTGATTATCTTTGCGGGAATACGTGAGCAGTTGGCTATGACGAACATCCCGAAAGGCTTGCAAGGTACACCTATTGCCTTAATTACAGCGGGCTTATTGGCTATGGCATTCATGGGATTCTCTGGTATCAGTTCCTAAATAAATTAAGTGTATGAAAAAGAAAATTTTAGTCGCAGGGGGAACAGGCTATATCGGTTCCCACACCACAGTAGAGTTACAACAGGCCGGATATGACGTACTTATTATCGACGACTTATCTAATTCCAACATTGAAGTACTAGATGGCATCGAATGTATCACGGGCATTCGTCCAGATTTTGTACAATTAGACCTGAAAGACAAAGAGGGCACCCAGAAGGCTTTGGAGGCACATCCCGGGATTGAAGGTGTTATCCTCTTTGCAGCCAGCAAGGCGGTAGGCGAATCTGTCCAGCAGCCACTTAAATATTATCGAAATAACATCACAACGCTTATCAATATTTTGGAACTCATGCCTGAGTTCCAAATGAAAGGCATTGTATTCTCGTCCTCTTGTACGGTTTACGGGCAGCCTGACCCAGAGAATCTTCCAGTTACAGAGTGTGCACCTATCAAACCAGCCATGTCTCCGTATGGAAATACGAAGCAAATTAATGAAGAGATTATCCAAGATGCGATTCATGCCGGAGCACCTTTCAAAAGCATTATCTTGCGCTATTTCAATCCGATAGGTGCACATCCTTCTGCCGAAATCGGCGAACTGCCCAATGGCGTGCCGCAGAATTTGATTCCTTATCTTACGCAGACAGCTATTGGTATCCGCAAGGAACTGAATGTCTTCGGTGACGATTATAATACGCCTGACGGTTCTTGTATCCGCGATTATATTAATGTCGTTGACCTTGCCAAAGCGCATGTCATCGCAATGGACCGTATGTTACAAAACCTCTCTGATGATAGAGTGGAAATCTTCAATCTCGGAACGGGAAGAGGGGTTTCAGTCTTGGAACTCATCCACACTTTTGAGGAAGCGACTGGTGTGAGGGTTCCGCATAAGATAGTGGGACGACGCGAAGGAGACATTGAGAAGGTTTGGGCAAATCCACAAAAGGCAAATGAAATTTTAGGTTGGAAAGCACTCGAAAGCCTCGAAGATACTTTACGGTCGGCGTGGAACTGGCAGGTGAAGTTGCGCGAACGAGGTATTCAATAATCTCTCCTTTATATAGC
>CAZOKT010000134.1:0-3697 GCA_964580505.1 uncultured Parabacteroides sp.
GTGGACATCAATTCTAACATAAATATTTTGTCCTTTGAAATTTAATTTGTTCCTTTGGTTTGTATTCATCAGTTGTGTGTGTTATTGTTTTACAAACATAGAAACTTTGTTTTTCTATGTACTGATTGCCGAGGATATGAATTCTTTCAAACAATCTGTCAAATCCGAATCAAAATATAAAAAGATGATTTTACGAGTATCGAATATATGGATTAATATTTTACTTAGTTTTGTGACGACAAATGTTTTAACAGCCAATAATTGGCCGGAATTTACCCCGAAAGCAATTATTTCTGCGGGAGTTTATGTCGTAACGCAAGAGTATACAATAACAACGGATATGACGATGCAAGAAGGTGTTTCACTGATTTTTGATGGTGGAAAACTAACGGGAAACGCTAAGATTACGGGTAATTATACGCAAATCATTGCCTCTAAAGTACAAATATTTGATACGACATTGAGTTTTGATGGAGTTTGGAATATAGACCGAGCATATCCAGAATGGTTTGGCGGTAAACCGAGTACAGAAGATGCTGAATCTCCGGTAGAATGTGGTATTGCAATTAATAAAGCAATTGAATTAAAACGAGTGGGCGAAGTTTATCTTTCAAGGGGAGATTATTACGTCGCTTTTCCTATCAAGGTAATGTATGGAATTATTTTATGTGGTGAAAAGGCAGTGGCTATGAATGAGCCACAGTATGGAGGTTCTACTATACGAATGTGGCCTTCAGATGAAATGCCTAATCCTAATAAAATTAAAGAGAGTGATCCTGATACAATAGATCCTCTTATCAATTTTGAAGAAACCAATAATTTTGTTGTAGCGGTTAATATAAATTTCGAAAACAAACAGAATCTTACTTGGGAAAAGTCATATCCAGCTCCATTAACTGCAATACGGAATATCTATTTTTTTAATGGCATTAAACATTATGCAGGTTTACGAGGTGTATTATTTGCCGGTGGCATAGAAATCACACATTGCCGTTGGTGGAATTTTGCACAAGCTGTTCAATCAGATTTTTCGGTTTATGCAGACAATAAGATTATTACGGATTGCCAATTCGATAATAATACAAATGGTGTCTTTGGTGATTTATATGCCTTCGATTTGTCAGGATTAGGAGATAACCTGACTTTTAAACGAAATCATATTACAAGAGCAGCAGGTAATTATAAATATAATGGTTTACGTGTGGATAAAACCAATGGTGCAGAAATCTGTAATAACATTATCAATGCACCTATTTTGATAAAAAATAGCAAAGCAATTTCTTTTGCATCAAACCATTTGGAAGGAGATGCTACGCAACTTACTATCCAACAGAGCATAGTGCAGGTATCAAACAATTTCTTTGAAAAAGGAATCGTTCCGAGTCTGGTGATTAAAGAAGGAGCAAGTAATTATGATATTTCTACAATTTCTTTAGTAGATAATGCCTTTTTATATTACGAAAATGAAAGTTCGGATGTAAACGCATATGATTTAAAAATTGATGGAAAAGTCTCTTTGGATATTTCCAATTCCTATCGTTATTGGATAAAACGGGATATGGTTTCTAAAATGTATCCAATAGGTTTGAAAATGTGTGATGAGAGTGATAATGCTATTGATACTTTCAATAAATACAGCTATTTCCTTTCAACAAAAGGTTTATTGAAAACTGCATCTGCAGGTGCGAATGTTTGCATCTCTTGTAACAATGCTTTGAATACAGGTAATGTGACTTGGACTGCACAAACAAATGACCAAGTAATTTGGAAAGAAGAAAATGGAACATATACTTATTCTGCAATTTTGATTTGGGATAAAGACCGAAAGATTATCCATCCAAAAGTAAACATTCCTAATGGTAAAGAAAACAAAACAAATGATATATCTTTAACGAGGGGAGGAAGCGGTGTATTATTATGGATGGATGGAGCCAATGATATCGGACATCAAGCGATGGTACGTTTAATTCGGACAGGGAATGGTGCTGCTAAATATGTGGATTTACCTTTCGTCGGGACACATTTTATCTATGATAATGGAATATCTATATGTGGCTTTCCATGGCAGGATGCGGATAGTAGTATTACGGATATTACCGGTATAATGCCTATTGGAGCCATTGAGTTTGTGGGAAATAATGTGATTTGCCGAAGCAAGACGAAACCCTCTTCCATTTTCGGATGGCAGAATGGAGACATTGTCTATAATTTAGGACCCGAGACAAATGCAATATGGATACTTTCGGATAATACTTGGATTAGCAAATAAAAAATCGGTACCAAACGGATAGTATTTGTCTCAGAAATAGGTGCTATCTTTTTTCTACTGACCTTTTATTTTTCTCTCTCCTTCTTACCTGCAAGCCTTCTTTTTCCGTACTTTTGCGCCTTGAAATAAATGAATGTAGATATGATAAGGAAATTACTGATGGCCGGGCTGTTCTTATGCTTGGCTCTTATGGGGTTCGCACAAAAGAAAGATTTCACGTACAAATTCTATGGACAGGTGCGCGGCGATTTGTTTTATAACTCACGTGAGAATGGCGAAATCGTGGATGGATTGTTCCACTTGTATCCAATGGATCATGAATATGATGCGGACGGAAAGGACCTGAATGCACAGGCAAATGGAAGCTTTTATTTGTTATACACTCGCTTAGGGCTTGATGTGACAGGACCATCCATCAAGAATGCCGAGACTTCGGCAAAGATTGAGATTGACTTCCGCGGTTCAGGATCGTCTTTTTCTGTGCCACGCATCCGTCATGCTTATATCAACATCGCATGGAAGCAATCAGCGTTCCTATTCGGGCAGACATGGCATCCTTTCTTTGGAGATATTCATCCGGAGATGCTTAACCTGAGTACGGGTGCGCCTTTCAATGCCTTTAGTCGCGCCCCGCAAATCCGTTATCGTTATACGACCAAGCATTGGCAACTGACAGGTACGGCGCTTTGGCAATTGCAATACCTGTCGGTAGGACCGGATGGAAAGAGCGAGAGTTACATCAAGAACAGCTGTATCCCAGAATTCCATGTGGGTGTCGATTATCGTACAAATAACTTCCAAACTGGTGTAGGTGCGCAACTCCTTTCCCTCAAGCCGCGTACAGAAAACACCGTAGATGGCAATACCTACAAACTGGACGAACGTATTACGTCGGTAAGTTTCGAAGCACATCTGCAATATAAGTTACCAGATTGGACTTTCGCGGCAAAGAGCACGTTGGGCTCTAACATGACACATACTTCTATGTTGGGTGGATACGGAGTAACATCTATTGATAGTCGTACAGGCGAACAGAAATATACGCCTTTCCGTGTATCTTCCACTTGGCTGAATATCGTGCATGGCAAACGGTGGACGCAAGGTCTGTTTTTGGGTTATCTGAAAAACCTTGGTACGGGTAAGGATATTATTGACCAATACGGTACGGGACTGGATGTAGGTCAGATGGTAACGGCCAATGTGCAATGTTCATATGTCCTCCCGCACTGGAAGTTTGGGGTAGAATACTCGCCGTCAACAGGCTGGTTTGGTACGGCAGATAATCGCGGACGTATCCACGATACCCATACCGTTACGAACCATCGTATCCTTTGGGTGATGTTATACATATTCTAATTTATACCTCTTTTAAATTAACGCGAGTTCGACATAAGCAGAACGAACCGTCTGACCTAAGTGCCTCAAAGG
>CAZOKT010000134.1:3797-6749 GCA_964580505.1 uncultured Parabacteroides sp.
TGCCTCAGAGGTTGAACCTGTGTAGTCTGGAGGTAGTATCTGCAAGCTGGTGCCGGTTCATGTCCTTATATCGAACACTCCCATTTTCTTCAAGCGTAGAAAATCGTTTTCTTTAGGTTTAGAAAACAGATTGTTCAGTGTTTGCGTGCTGTTTCATTAGTTATATGCAACTTTTTTGTATAGAAAATGTTTCCTTAAATAAGGATAGATTATATGGGGTTTAAAAATGGAAAATATTAAAAGGACTTTGACGGACTTGATAGGGAATACTCCGCTTTTGGCTATTACTCGGTTAGCAGGAGTAAAGAATTTGCAGGCAGAGGTTGTTGCAAAGTTGGAATATTTTAATCCGGGCGGAAGTGTGAAGGATAGGGCTGCTTTTTCCATGATTACGGATGCAGAAGAAAAGGGATTGTTAAAGCCCGGAGCTATGATTATCGAACCTACCAGCGGAAACACGGGAGTTGGTTTGGCTTGGGTCGCTTCGGTGAGAGGTTATAAATTGACCTTGACTATGCCGGAAACCATGAGTATAGAGCGGCGCAACTTACTGAAAGCGTATGGTGCACATTTAGTCCTGACTCCCGGAGCTGAAGGAATGAGTGGTGCAATTCGTAAAGCAGAAGAAATCCGCAATGCAACACCGGGATCTGTTATCTTGCAGCAATTTAAGAATCCAGCTAACCCGTTGGCGCATGAGCAGACGACTGGAGAGGAAATATGGCGTGATACGAATGGGAAGGTGGATGTCTTTGTGGCAAGTGTGGGTACCGGTGGAACATTATGCGGTACAGCCCAGGCTTTGAAGCGACATAATCCTGCCATTCAGGCGATAGCGGTAGAACCGGCGTCATCTCCGGTATTGTCTGGCGGGAAGGCCGGAGCACATCAAATACAAGGAATAGGCGCAGGATTTGTACCTTTAAATTATGATGCGTCGGTGGTAGATGATATCATTCCGGTTTCTGATGAAGATGCCATGCGTACAAGTCGAGAGTTGGCAATCAAGGAAGGAGTCTTGGTCGGAATCTCGTCTGGCGCTGCAATGTATGCCGCACTTCAATTAGCTCGTCTTCCGGAAAGTCGAGGCAAGCGTATCGTAGTATTGCTTCCTGATACGGGAGAACGTTATCTTTCAACTTCACTTTATTTATAAGAATAGTGAAGCTATTGATATGAAGGATTAGATATGCTTTTTTAGAGAAAAGAAAAAATAAGCTCCGTAAACGATAGAAAAACAAAATCAATTAAATCAAGACTTGGAAAGGAAGCCGTTTTACTTTATAAAAATATAAAAGTGTGAGAATTATTGGCAGAAAGTTTGGCAGGCATCGAAACTTTCTCTAATTTTGCTGCCTGTTTTAAGGATGTAATTAATTAAACAAAATAACAAATTAAATTATGATTGTAGTTCCATTAAAAGAAGGCGAAAACATTGAAAAAGCACTGAAAAAGTTTAAAAGGAAATTTGAGAAAACAGGTGTTGTGAAAGAATTAAGAAACCGTCAAGCATTTGAAAAACCATCTGTTACTAAGCGTAAACAGATGATGCGTGCAATCTACGTGCAGCACTTGCATCAGAACGAGGAATAATATTTTCGCCGAAAAATTGCTTTTTTAATTTCTAATTCCTATATTCGTTGCACGAAAGGAACGAATATATATGGAAGTTGATGAGTTTTTAAACTATCTGCGATATGAACGTAATTATTCTGAGTATACGATTGTAGCATATAAAAGAGATTTACAGCAGTTTGTTTCGTATATTCAAGAACTCGATTCTACCTTATCTTTTCCAGAAGGAATAGATGCAGATGTAATTAGGCGTTGGATTGTATCAATGATGGATCGGGGTTATTCATCTGTTTCTGTTAACCGGAAGTTAAGTTCTTTGAAGTCTTTTTTTAAATATCTCATTAGACAGAAGAGACTTTCTGTTAATCCGATGCGGTTAATTACAAGGCCAAAGAATAAAAAAACGCTTCCTTATTTTGTGAAAGATGCAGATATGGAAGTTTTATTGGATGAGAATGTCATTGAATCGGAGGGCGATTTTAAAAGTATGCGGAATCAATTGATTATAGAGCTGCTTTATGATACGGGTATGCGTCGTTCAGAGTTGATAAATCTAAAAGATATAGATGTTGATTATGAATTGATGCAAATTAAAGTAACGGGGAAGCGAAATAAACAACGATTGATTCCGTTTGCAGATGGATTAAAGAATCTGATGCAAGAGTACCAACAAATACGTAATCGGAAAATCGGGAAGCATGAGTGGTTTTTTATTCGTGAAAATGGTAAACAATTATATCCTAATATTGTTTACAATATAGTAAAGGATAGATTGTCTGAGATTCCGATGTTGGCTAAGCGTAGTCCACATATATTGCGGCACTCATTTGCAACGAGTATGTTAAACAATGGAGCAGAGTTGAATGTTGTGAAAGATTTATTAGGACATAGCAGTTTGACTTCAACTAGTGTTTATACACATACATCCTTTGAGGAATTAAAAAAAGTGTATCATGCTCATCCTCGAGCGCAAAAAGAAGGAGGTAATTATGGAAATTAGAATTCAAGCGATTCATTTCGATGCAACAAAGCAGTTAGAAGCTTTTATTCAGAAAAAAGTATCCAAATTGGAGCAGTATTTTGATGGTATTCTGTCTTCTGAAGTGACCCTAAAAGTTGTAAAACCTGAAACAGCACTGAATAAGAATGCGGCTATTTTGCTTAAAGTTAGGAATGGAGATTGTTTTGCTGAGAAGACTAAAGATACTTTTGAAGAGGCAATTGACGAATGTGTAGAAGCCTTGGAAAAACAATTAGTTAAATTCAAAGAAAAAAGCAGAAGTAAATAAAAAAATGGTAGAAAAATTTGGTATGTGAGAAATAATGCCTAAATTTGCAGCCGTTTCAACGAAGTGGTGAAACGGCTGTTTGTTTGAA
>CAZOKT010000135.1:0-6706 GCA_964580505.1 uncultured Parabacteroides sp.
AAGACAGCAACATAAGGTTCTCTTTAATTCCCATAAAAATGTTGGAAACGATGAAAATCTCATCACTTTTGGATCAGTCACGTTGATTTATAAGTAATACTTCCGTCCTCATGGATAAGTAGAACTGTAAGTTTGCAATGTTGCAGGCAAGTGAGGCATGTTTTTCCGCAATAGTGCAAGAGCTGGGAGAAGAAAGCCGGCTGCTCTTGTGGAGGAAGAATATGCCACAACTCCCGAGCCAAAGTAAGAGAAGATATCGCTTGGATAGTAGATTCGGAACAGAGGGCTTCATGTGCCAATCGTATGAGAAACTCCCGATTCATTACCACCTTCTTGCTATGCGTATCTAAGGCTCCTTCTGCCAGCTTGACTGCTTTGCCCAACATGATGCCGAGCAGAATATGCTGGATTCCCTCCTGTTCTGCCATTTTTAACGTTTCCCCGATAAAGTTGCCATAGTGAATAAATGCTTGTGGAGGCAACTCTTCGTGATTTTCTGCTAAATAGCTCTTCACGTAACGTTCGCTTTTAGCTCCGGAATTGATGACCAACGTAGTACAACCTATTGCCTTTGCCACTTGAATTTCTCTCCGGATAGTGGCAATAAAAGCATCTGTCGAGAAAGGACGCACTATTCCGGATGTGCCGATAATAGAGATGCCGCCCACAATACCCAGTTTCGGATTGAAAGTCTGTAAGGCCAACTCCTCGCCATGCTCTACGGAAAGAATTACCTCTATTGCCAAAGGTTGTGGATAGGTATGGGCAAGCTGGGTGAGTTCTTCGGTAATCATGCGCCGAGGTGTAGCGTTAATAGCTGGTCCTCCTACTTCCAGTCCTAATCCGGGAAGAGTTACGATACCTATCCCTTTGCCTCCTTTGAGCGTGATACTTGTTTTTTCTTCTTTCGTTTTCTCCTCAACTCGTATGGCTGCATGGATAAAACATCCGTTCGTTACATCGGGATCATCTCCTGCTTCCTTCTGCACAGTACAACAGATCCTTCCTTTCTCTTGGCTCGTTGATTGTATTGGCAGGGTGACAGGCTCACCAGATGGCAAAGAAATGCTGCACTCTCGTTGCTCTTGTTTGGTCAGCCACGTCAGGAAAGCCGCCTTTGCCGCTGCTGTGGCACACGTTCCGGTAGTATATCCGCTGCGCAACGGGTAGAAGTCGGGTAATAGACGTTCGATTCGTTTCCGCAGTCCCTCTTCTCCATACACAAAGTAAAAAGTTTCCGATAACTTAGGTCGTTTAATAACATATACCGGGATATGCCGAATCATGGCTGCATCACTTTTTTGTTGAAAGAATCCGGAGTCGCCACTCTCCTTGATCAAAATAGCATCAGGGTGTATCTGATCCATGAGTTTTCCCTCTTCACCTTCCTTATAGAAAAGCAAACGTTCGGCGGGAAACCCTTGCCAGGCAGCCGATGCACGGGAATCTTCTCTGTCCAACACGCGAAACCAACAATCGTGCTGCCTCCAATAGGCTTTCAGTTTGGCTATCGTATTTACGCCGCTCAGGGCTAACAACCGCTGAACCGATGCCGCCTCCAATCGTTGCACCGCATCGGCATAATCTTCACACCATATAAATGCCGAATTGCGCGGCGGGTAGTGGCGTTCCAAACGAATCACCGGCAGATTAAGATGCTGGGAAACAATGGCAACGGCATGATGCAACTGTTCTGCAAATGGGTGTGCCGCATCTATGAGCAAACGAATATGATTCTCCGTACAGCACTGCTCCATCGTTTTTTCATCCATCGCACCACACAAGCGGATGCCATGTGCCGATTCGACATACTGGCTATTTCCTTTTGTCGAATAGTAGAAAGGCTTCCCGACTTCGTCAACCACGCGGACTGCAATCCTTCCTTCCGTCGTTCCTCCTAATATCAGAATCATCTTTATATTTATATCCGTATTCTTTTAATGATTGTTCATATGCTTCCTTAAATTTCCTAAGGAGGGAACCATTGATTCCTTACTAAGAAACAGAACGTTCTTCATCGGGAAATTTTGGGGAACTAACTACCTCTAAAAAGATGCTTAAACTCATTTGCATAGAGACGCGACAAGCCTTCACGATGACCTATGGCTTCGCCTACTACTAACAAGGTAGTAAGTGTCAATTGATTCTCTTGCACAATCTTCGCCAAATCTTTCAATATGCCCCGATAGATACGTTGTTCTTTCCAAGTCAACTTATAACATACGGCAACCGGCGTTTCCGGTGCATAATGTTGTAGCAATTCTTCCTGTACCTTATCGGCAATTGTAGCACTCAGATAGATACACATCGTGCTCTGGCTTGCTGCCAACTTATGCAATTGTTCCTTTTCCGGAACAGGAGTACGCCCTTCACCACGTGTCAAGATAATAGTCTGTACCTTCTCCGGAACGGTGAATTCCGAACGAAGCTCCGCAGCTGCAGCTTGAAAGGCAGAGATGCCCGGCGTGATGTGGTAGGACATCCCGTATTGGTCGAAGTAGTTCATCTGCTCCTGAATGGCTCCGTATAGGCAAGGATCTCCGGTATGCAGACGTACTACCAACTTACCTTCATCGTAAAACTTCTTCATTAGCCGGAATTGTTCTTCCAAATTCATATCTGCCGAACTGCGCACCGTTGCTCCGGATTTGGCATAACAGGTCAACTCTTTAGGCACCAAGCTTCCTGCATAAAGAATAAGGTCAGCCTGTTCCAAGAATCGTTTGCCTCGCACGGATACTAACTCAGGATCTCCGGGACCCGCTCCCACAATTTCGATATGCCCATGAAGTGTAATTTCCTCCAATGCTGCGGCCAAAGTGAATTGCATATCTCCTTCGTGACAGATTTGCTTCGGCACGAGTAGTTTGCCTTGTTGAGCTGCTTGAACGGCAGAAGCTTCGCTTACGCTTTTGGTACCGGTTGCCGATTTCACCTTGTCTGAAGGATTCGGTACGAAAATTTCCTCTAAAATGGATGCAGGGTAAGTATGGAACGGTACATGCAAAGCTTCGCTTAATTGAATCAATGCCGGTTCATCCGCCTTAATATCTACCGAATTGATATCCGCTATCGCCTCCGGACAAAGCTTCCATTCTTGCAATACTTGGTATAATCTTCCACGTAAAAACGGTATGTCGGTCGGTATATTTCGCTTACATCCTATGCCGATATGCAAAGCTTTCGGCATATATTGCAAGCATAACACCGGATAAATATGCCGATAAGGTGATACAGAAAGAATCAGTTCGTAACGCTCGGCCGGTATCCTTTCAAGACTATGATAGATATCTACATGCTTCGGACAGGTATCTTGCAGGTATTGTGTGCCTTTATCTGCATATTCTAAAAGCAGAGCCACCGGCTTCTGATTCACGAAGGTCGCTATGGCATGATTCAGCAAAGTATTGTATGGTTCAGCTTTTTCTGCTTTATCTTCCTTTCCTTTGAGTTGAAGCTTCATTGCCCAACCTTGCGAACGAGCCAATGTATCCAATGCCCATAAGCCGGTGTTATCGCTCTGTGTAGTAATAATAGGCTCCGAATGGAGCAGATCGGCTAACTTTTTGGCTAACTCGTTGGCTCCTCCCACATGACCTGACAAGACAGAGATAATATGTTTCCCCGTACTATCTATGCATACCACAGCGGGGTCTGAATGCTTATCTCGGATAAAAGGTGCGATGCTTCGCACACATATCCCCAACGCTCCGATATAGACAAGGGCTTGTGCCTCACGGAAGGCCTTCTCCGCTTCTGTATATTTATAGATAACAGCTTCCGGATAAACCTGCCGGATGCGTTGAGCTAAGGTATTTCCTCTTTCAGATATAGGAAGTATTGCAAGATGTTTTACTGTTTGTTCCATATTTTCTAAGCGATTTATCGGCGTTCAGCCTTGCATATTGTTATTGGATTATAAGAGTCGAGAGCTATGCGTACCTTTTCTTTCAACACCAATCCCGCTTGAGCTAACGAGTTACAGAACAGATTGAAACTTTCTTCGGATACGGAGTTGAAAACTATCGTTCCTTTTTCCGTCAAACATAACGATATTTTCTGGAGAATGTCGTTAAGTTTTCCGCCATGTCCGCCTATGAATATGGCATCCGGTGCCGTTAGCTTCTCGACAGGTTGCGTGAGAAAATCTCCGATAAAGGTTTCTATGCCCGGAGTCCCGAACCGATGCGTATTCTTTTCCATCAGCTTTCTACCCTCTTCACGTATTTCGAAAGCCGAAATATGCAGATGAGGGAATTGTAATTTTGCCTCGATGGAGACAGAACCCGTACAAAAGCCAATATCCCACAAGTGCGATTTATTATGCAAATCCAGCATACTGAGCGAAAGCAAACGGATAGGCATTTTGGTAATCATCTTGGTTCGTCCGTCCAAATGGGCAAACTTCGCATCCGGAATACCGAACGGTCTTCGAAGTATAGCTCCCTTATTCTCCAAAATGAGGCAATTGGGGGTCTGGAAGAATTCGGATGCTGCTTGTTGCAAAGAGAATCTTCGGATACTTTGCTTATACGGATTGCCTAAATTCATGCCTACGTACATGGTATATTCCTTATATCCATATTCTAATAACCGTCGGGCTATAGCTGTAGGTGTATGGGTGCGGTCAGTCAATATGCCTATCTTCGGACAACGTTCTATTATTGCACGGTCTAATTCATGCCAAGGTCTTCCAGTCAGAGATACGATACGCATATCATGATAAGGCATCATCAATTGATGAGCCAATAACTGCAAAGAGTTGAAAGAAGGATATAAAATAATATTTGCTTGAGGCAATTTTTGCCGGATAGTATTGGCAAATCCGAAGAATAGAGGGTCGCCCGAGGCAAAGATCACAATGCTTTCCTTGTAAGTCTGATATTTTTGGAAGACATCCTCCAAAGGTACTTTGATATCAATCCATATCGCTTGCTTGGGTAAGAATGGACGCACAATTTCATGATGCCGCATGCCTCCAGAAAAGATGCGGTGTTTGGAGATGATTTGCTCTACTTCCGGAGGAAAGAAAGGATGAGGCGAATCGCTAATTCCGATGACATAAAAGCGGTTCATACATCTCTTCCGGGTTTTAAGTGCACGGCATCATTAAAACAGAGAATCGCATTCACTAAGGTCGCAGCCAAGCTGCTCCCCCCTTTTCGCCCTTCGATAATGATTTTCGGTACGGAGGTAAAGGTCTTCACTCTGTATTTAGATTCTTTGACGTGCACAAATCCTACAGGTGCAGCAACGATTCCGCACGGACGAGCCTTGCCTTTTCGGATTAAATCACACAGTTCTATCAATGCAGTTGGAGCATTTCCAAATACAAATAAGGCATCGGGGCGCTCTTCTACAGCCAGACGAATACCAGCCTGCGTACGGGTAATGCCTTCTTGAGAAGTCATTTCAGCCACACGTCCATCGTTCAAATAGCATTTTATCTCCAATCCCATTCGTTGTAAAGCCCCTTTTCGGATACCCGATGCAACCATAGTAACATCCGTTATAATGGTACGTATGGCACCACTGCTCAGTTGGTTATAGATATTCTCAACCGCAAACGGGTCGGCATAAAGAATATTCTCCATATCGAAATCGGCGGTTGTATGGATAGCATGAAGCAATACCCATTTCCTGTCCAAAGGTATGTTCTGATGCTTCAGTTCTTTCTCGATGGTGCGGAAGCTACGAATCATTATCTCTTGGCCTATTGAATGTTCTTGTTGTTTATTCCTCTCTTCGCCATAATAACCGCGTGGCGTAATGAATGTGTTCTGCACAGAAAAGAAACTTTGTGAATTTCCAATCAAGACAACCGTGAACATATCGATTTGTTCGGGATCAAACTCAGCTAACGTGCAGGTATGAACCTCTTGTTCGGATCGTCCGGCTTGACGGACATAACCTACCGGCGTATCCGGATTCCGCGCTTGAAGGAATAGTTCTTTCAGGCGATACAATTGCCAATAACGGTTTTTGCTTTTCGGATTATAGACGGCTGTTACGAAATCGGCCATAGCTGCAGCCTGGATACGCTTTTCTATAACCTCCCACGGAGTCATTAAGTCGGACAATGAAATCACACAAAAATCATGTCCTATGGGAGCCCCCAATAAGGAAGCTGCTTTCTGGAAAGCACTTATGCCAGGCAATGCCTCAATTTCAATCGCTATGCCAGATTGTTGTTGCATCTCATAAATCAAAGGAGTCATACCATATATACCGGCATCTCCCGAACTGATTACGCATACGACATACCCTTCCGACGCATAGCGGAATGCTTCCTCCGCGCGTTCCTGCTCTTTCTTCATACCCGTATCTATGCATTGGACATTAGGGCGGACGAGTTGTCGGATGAACTGAAAATAATATTTATAACCAATGATAATATCCGAAGTCTGAATCGCTTCTAATACGGCAGGGGTTATATCTTCCTGACTTCCGGGACCGATACCAACCACGATGATTTTACCTTTATTTCTCATTGTTGTTTTGTTCTTGTTTTTGAGTGAAGATTCGTATCCCTATTGGATTTCTCACATCAAGCAGGCACAAATGTAAACATATTTTTCTATTTGGGCTAATCTTTTCCGCACATTTCCGTATACTTCAGCATCCTCATAAACCCCTCCAGTAACCTGCAATTTGCGCATAAATTTAGCTTTGTTACCTATACAGGACGTAACAACTCTTGTTTTTA
>CAZOKT010000136.1:0-6631 GCA_964580505.1 uncultured Parabacteroides sp.
TACTTGCAGTGATTTTATCAAATGCACCAATAACTTTGTGTCTCTGCCCCGGTGTTGTGGGCTTTAATTTTCGTATTCCCATTTCAATCTAAATATTGCTAAAGAAATCTATAGTTTCTCCATCTTTCAATGTCACAAATGCCTTTTTAAATGCAGCTTGTTTACCTTTGATCATTCCAGACTTTGTATAACGAGTTTTGCGCTTTCCCATATAATTGAGCGTATTCACATCAACCACTGTTACATTATACATATCTTCCACTGCTTTCTTTATTTCTAATTTATTTGCTTCAGGAGAAACACGAAAACCATAGCGATTAGCAAATTTTTCTGTAATAGCCGTCTGCTTCTCTGTTACAATCGGCTTAATAATAATTCCCATTTTATACTCCTTATGCATTAAAAAATTTTTCAATTGCGACAACCGAACTTTCCCAAAAAACTACACTTACAGCATCTAACACATTATAAGTATTAATGTCAGATACCGTTATAATATTAGTCTTCTGTAAATTGCGAGCAGACAAATATACTGATTTATTATTCTCTGGTAAAATCATAAGAATCTTTTTATCAGCCACTTTCAGATTTTTAACAATCGATACAAATTCTTTAGTTTTAGGAGTTTCTATAGCGAAATCCTCAACTACAACAATTGCATTATTTTGAGCTTTATATGTTAAAGCAGATCTACGAGCTAAATTCTTTAATTTCTTATTTAATTTAAACTCATAATTTCTTGGTTTAGGACCAAATACTCGTCCGCCCCCCACTAACAATGGAGAATTAATATCACCTCTACGCGCTCCACCTCCGCCTTTCTGACGGATTAACTTACGAGTGCTACCTGATACTTCACTTCTTTCTTTAGATTTATGAGTTCCCTGACGCTTATTTGCCAAATACTGTTTAACATCCAAATAAATAGCATGGTCATTAGGCTCAATACCAAAGATAGTATCATTTAAAGTTACTTTTCTTCCAGTATCTTCACCTTTAATATTTAATACACTCAGTTCCATTACTTTTGAATTAAAACGATTGAACCTTTAGCACCTGGAACAGACCCTTTCAACAACAAAAGATTATGTTCCGGAATCACTTTGATTACTTGCAAATTCTGAACCGTTACACGTCCATTACCTAATTGACCTCCCATACGCATGCCCTTAAATACTTTTGCTGGATAAGAACAAGCACCAATAGAACCTGGTTTACGAGCACGATTATGCTGACCATGAGTTGTCTGACCTACACCACCAAAACCATGTCTCTTAACAACACCTTGAAACCCTTTACCTTTTGAAGTTCCAACTACATCAACAAAATTAGCATCGTTAAAGTAATCAACATTGATTACATCACCAAGCTTGTATTCACCTTCATTTTTGAACTCAGCCAAGTATCTCTTGGGGGTTACACCTGCTTTCTGGAAATGACCCATTTCAGGTTTAGTTGTGCGTTTCTCTTTCTTTTCTTCAAAACCCAACTGAACAGCTTCATAACCATCACTTTCCAGTGTCTTAATCTGTGTAACTACACAAGGACCCACTTCGATAACAGTGCATGGAAGATTCTTTCCATCAGCACTGAAAACGGATGTCATTCCGATTTTCTTTCCTAACAATCCTGGCATTTCACAAAATAATTAAAAACATTATACTTTAATTTCTACTTCAACACCGCTTGGCAATTCAAGTTTCATCAACGCATCTACCGTTTTTGCTGTCGAACTATAGATGTCAATTAATCGTTTATAAGAAGACAACTCAAATTGTTCACGAGATTTTTTGTTTACAAATGTTGAGCGGTTCACCGTAAAGACTCGTTTATGTGTTGGCAAAGGAATAGGTCCACTTACCACTGCACCTGTAGCTTTTACAGTCTTTACAATTTTCTCAGCAGACTTATCCACTAAAGAATAATCATAAGACTTTAATTTAATTCTGATCTTTTGGCTCATATTTTTATCATATTTCTATTTATTTAATCAAGTCAGCACGACCTTGAACTTCTGTCAATACCTGCTTGGCAATAGCAGAAGAGACTTGCGCATAATGAGAAAACTGCATAGAAGAAGTTGCACGTCCTGAAGTAATTGTACGCAAAGCAGTTACATAACCAAAAGTTTCAGCCAATGGAACTTTTGCTTTAACGATACGAGCTCCTGTACGACTTGTTTCCATTCCTTCTACTTGTCCACGACGTTTATTCAAATCCCCAATCACATCTCCCATACTTTCTTCAGGAGTTACAACCTCCATCTGCATGATCGGCTCCATCAATACAGGACCAGCTTTTTCACACGCATTCTTGAATGCTTGTATAGCAGCAATTTCGAACGACAACTGATCCGAATCGACAGGATGAAAAGATCCGTCAATCAAAGTCACCTTCAATTTATCCAATGGATAACTAGCCAACACTCCATTCTTCATAGCCTTCTCAAAACCTTTCTGTACTGAAGGTATAAATTCTTTAGGAACATTACCCCCTTTTACTTCATCAATAAACTGTAATGTTCCATCAAATCCTTCATCTGTTGGTTCAAGACGGACAATAATATCAGCAAACTTACCACGGCCTCCAGACTGTTTCTTATAAACCTCACGAAGTTCAACAGACTTAGTAATAGCTTCCTTGTAAGTAACCTGAGGCTTACCTTGATTACATTCAACTTTGAACTCACGACGCAGACGGTCAATAATGATATCCAAATGAAGTTCCCCCATACCACTAATAACGGTCTGTCCTGTTTCTTCATTTGTTTGAACACGGAATGTAGGATCCTCTTCTGCCAATTTCGCCAATCCCATTCCCAACTTATCCAGATCCTTTTGGGTCTTAGGCTCAACAGCTATACCAATAACAGGTTCTGGGAACTCCATAGATTCCAACGTGATTGGATGATTTTCATCACATAACGTATCACCGGTACGAATATCCTTAAAACCAACACCTGCTCCTATATCGCCACAACCAATAACCTCCATTGGGTTCTGCTTATTTGAATGCATCTGGAACAAGCGAGAAATACGTTCTTTCTTACCTGAACGAGAGTTCAAAACATAAGAACCAGCAGTCATAGAACCAGAATATACACGGAAGAAACACAAACGCCCAACATAAGGATCTGTTGCGATCTTAAATGCCAAAGCTGTCAATGGTTCTTCGAACAGCGGTTTACGAATAACAACTTTTTCTGGATCTCTCGGATCTGTACCTTCAATAGCAGGAGTATCTTCTGGACTTGGCAAATATGCACAAACAGCATCCAACAATGTTTGAACACCTTTATTTTTAAAAGATGAACCACAAATCATCGGATTAATTTGCATTGCTAATGTCCCTTTACGTAAAGCTGACTGAATTTCATCTATCGTAATTGTCGAAGGATCATCGAAATATTTTTCCATCAATGCATCGTCACACTCAGCCAAAGACTCAAGCATTTTGTCTCTCCATTCTTCAGCTTCGTTTTGCAATTCAGCAGGTACCTCTTCAATTGAATACTCAGCTCCCATTGTTTCATCATGCCAATAAATAGCCTTCATTCTAACCAAATCAACAACACCTTTAAATGTTTCTTCAGCCCCAATAGGAATTTGAATTGGACAAGGATTAGCACCTAATACCTCCTTAATTTGACGAACAACTTCAAAGAAGTTCGCTCCCGAACGGTCCATTTTATTCACATAACCGATACGTGGAACATTATATTTATCGGCCTGACGCCAAACAGTTTCAGACTGAGGTTCAACACCTCCAACAGCACAGAACGTAGCTACGGCTCCATCTAAGATACGCAATGAACGTTCTACTTCAACTGTAAAATCAACATGTCCCGGAGTATCTATTAAATTGATTTTATATTTTTGGTCATTATATTTCCAAAAAGTCGTAGTAGCAGCAGAGGTAATTGTAATACCACGCTCCTGTTCCTGTTCCATCCAATCCATAGTGGCAGCACCATCATGCACTTCACCAATCTTATGAGTCAGACCCGTATAGTAAAGAATACGCTCAGAGGTGGTAGTCTTACCTGCATCAATATGCGCCATTATACCGATGTTTCTGGTAAATTTCAATTGTTCATCAGCTTTTGTTGCCATTGTATTGTTCCCTGATAATTTTACATATTAAAATCTGAAATGAGCAAATGCACGATTAGCTTCTGCCATACGATGCATATCTTCTTTTCTCTTGAAAGCGCCACCTTGGCTATTGAATGCATCTACAATTTCAGCAGACAATTTATCAGACATAGTCTTACCACCACGCTTACGAGCAAAAATAATAAGATTTTTCATAGAGATAGACTCTTTACGATCCGGACGGATCTCAGTGGGAACTTGAAAAGTTGCACCTCCTACACGACGAGATTTCACCTCTACCTGAGGTGTAATGTTATCAAGAGCAGCTTTCCATATTTCGAGAGCGGTCTTTTCTTCATTAGGCAATTTAGCCTTTACTGATTCCAATGCAGAATAGAAGATTTCAAATGCAATATTCTTCTTTCCGTCATACATTAAATGGTTTACGAATTTCGTTACCTTTACATCACCATAAACAGGATCTGGCAATACCTGTCTTTTCTTTGGTTTCGCTTTTCTCATCTTTCTTATAAATTTCGTTCTTGTCTTTGGTTGTCTTCTATAGTCTTCAACAGTTCCGCCGAACTATTTACTCAACCTTTTTAGCCCATCCAAATACTCAAACCAGCTTTAACACTAATTTAATTCTCAGCTTGAAAAGGATTATATTTATTTCTTCCCTTTAGTAGCAGAAGCGGCCCCAGCCTTAGGACGTTTCGCACCATACTTTGAACGACGTTGCGTACGACCATTTACACCCGCCGTATCCAAAGTTCCACGTACAATATGATAACGTACGCCCGGAAGATCTTTCACACGACCACCACGCACCAACACAATTGAGTGTTCTTGCAAATTATGACCCTCACCTGGTATGTATGAATTAACTTCTTTACCATTTGTCAAACGGACTCTGGCAACTTTACGCATTGCAGAATTCGGTTTTTTCGGTGTCGTAGTATAAACCCGCACACAGACACCACGTCTTTGTGGACACGAATCTAATGCCGGAGACTTACCCTTTTCCACCAAAGTTTTCCTTCCCTTTCTAACTAATTGCTGAATTGTAGGCATTTTTCTTTTTAACTTTATATATTACTATTATTCGTTGACTTACAATACTACTACTAAAAAACACTTGTAAAAAAAATATCCAAATGCTTCAATAGTCAAAAATCGCAGCAAAAGTACAACTTTCTTTTTAGAGAATCAATAATAAAGCAACAAGCAACTTATATTTATAATCATTTAACAATTCTTTTATCCCTCATAAAATGACTAAAAACGACGTGAAGTAACTGTTAACACACCTTTGAGAAAACATAATTCCAACTCCATAAATCAAAAGACTTCCCTAAATCGAATTTGATATAGCCTCTTTAAAGTAATAAAAAAAGATATGATTAAGTACGTTAGGAATACACAAAAGGTGAGCTCAACGAACTACAAGCGAATCATAAGCAACAATAATTGGCAATTAGAAAAATTATCGTGATTTAACAATGCAGAAATACCAAGAATTATAAACAAATAACGCTATAATAACTAAGGACGACGTTACGGATATTCTTTGTATGGATGATGACTCTCGCAAGTCTTTTGACTCAATGATGGCAAGATATACGTTAAGCAACGGACAAAAGCAAAGACATCATCGCAATTTAACCTTGTCAAAAGCAAAATTATGCTTGCTTGTCATGATTCTTTTCTATGATTTGAGTATCGTTGCCTGAAGCTTTTTGCCTTGAAAAGATGTAGACATTTGTGCCACCTTTTCCAAAAAGTCGTTTTTTACAAACGTTTCGTAGAACTCGAAAAGGATGTAGCCTTTCCGTTGCACTATTCATCAAGATTTTTTTAGACAAATGCACAAGAATCAGCATTGTTCTAAGATTATCTCAAACTCATGTATAATTGTATACAGGGAGCCACACTGTTAAACGATGGATTAAATAGGGGAATTCTGACATATCAAACAAAAGCCATCGTTCAATAAAAATAAAGATCCAAAAACTGCTTGGAACTAGAGCGAAAAAATACGGATGTTGGAGCGTGAAATTGCCCATCTGGAAAAGGATACTGAATAAAGAATTGAGAACTAAATTCTTCGGTTACAAAAGTTACAGATATAGTACAGGAGATCCGTTTGGAAATGTTCCATATAAATAAGCTCTACCATCATACACTTCATTCTGTATTGAAAAAAAGAAAATGGTTGTGACAGGCTATTTGAAACATCCTGCGTGCTAATCATTTGCTAAAAAGCTGATGAACTTCCATCATGTAACGACCAACTCCCATCATCAGTTCCACCGAAACAAGAACTTTGTGGAAAGTATGAAACCGATACATCCAGAAGGAATCTGGGTATCTGTTATTGGTTACATATTCCTATTCAAATTTACTTCCATTTGGAAGGATTAACCATCCCTCGCCTGACATGGAGCTAGAGATAAAAGACACAGTCTATAAATTAACGTGAGTTCGACATAAGATGTAAATTATTCTCTGAGAGATAGGCATATAGCAATAAAAGC
>CAZOKT010000137.1:0-6572 GCA_964580505.1 uncultured Parabacteroides sp.
TTTTATGCTTGTTTTTCTTCGGAAAAAGAGTCGGGATGACGGGAAATAGGACTTCTTTTTGCCCCTCATCTTTTATGTATCAGTTTTCTATACCGATCCCTTCCCTTTCTCAAAAGTTTTTGTATTTTTGTCAACTATTGTAGATGCTAAGGATGAGACTTGGATATGAGATATTTATTAGAAACACAAGATGTAGTAAAACAATACGCAAATCACAGGGCTTTAGACGGTGTAAGCATACAGGTACCCGAAGGAAAGATTTTCGGGCTGTTGGGGCCGAATGGGGCAGGGAAGACGACCCTGATTCGGATTATTAACCGCATCACGGCTCCAGATAGCGGAACGGTATGGTTCGACGGACATCCTTCGTGTCGGGAAGATGTGTATCAGATTGGCTATCTGCCGGAAGAACGCGGATTGTATAAGAAGATGAAGGTGGGTGAACAGGCGCTTTATCTTGCGCAGCTCAAAGGGCTTTCTTACCAAGAGGCACGGAAACGCTTGCAATATTGGTTCGAGAAGTTTGACATCATGCCGTGGTGGAACAAGAAGTTGGAGGAATTGTCGAAGGGAATGCAGCAGAAGGTGCAGTTCGTCATTACGGTAATCCATGAGCCGAAGCTCCTGATACTGGATGAGCCTTTCAGCGGATTCGACCCCGTGAATGCGGACAGACTGAAGCAGGAAATACTGGAACTGAAAGAGAAGGGGCATACGATCATCTTCTCGACACACAATATGGCATCGGTAGAAGAGATTTGCGACCATATCGCCTTGATTAACCACTCGCAAGTGGTCTTGAGAGGTTCGGTGCAGGAGGTGCGCAACCAGTTCAAGACGCATCGGTACCATGTGCGGGTTCAGGTGGAGGATGTGCCCGTGCTCGACTCGCTGCTATGTTCGGAACTGAACCGCGTCCAAGAGAGTGAACATATATATAATATTGGTATAGAAAAGCAGCCGGAGGCAAGCAATTCGGATTTGCTTTGCGAGATAGGCAAGCATGCGGAGATTCTCTCTTTTTCTGAAGATATACCCTCGATGCACGATATATTTATTCAAGTAGTATCAAGTAGAACTTCAAAAGCAGAACAGGATGAGTAAAATAGGATTAGTCATAAAGCGAGAATATGTGCAGCGGGTCAGCAAGAAATCTTTTCTTCTGCTTACATTCTTGATGCCTGTATTGTTTGCCGCATTGGTCTTTGTGCCGCTCTGGCTCTCTTCGATAAAGGGAGACGAGGTGAAAAAGATAGCCGTATTGGATACTACAGGTAAATATGCGCCGTTGTTAAAGAACACGGAGGAGATAACATTCGTTTTTGCGGATGGTGATATGGGTACATATCAAAATGATAAGGATAAAGAGATATATGCGTTCTTGTCGATTGACGGGGATTTGCTCCAGAATCCGAAGGCTGCAGTCCTTTATTCGCAAAAGCAGATACCGATAAGCATTAAATCGGAAGTGGCCAACCAGCTGGACGATATTCTTCGGGAGGAGAAGCTGGCATCATTCAATATACCAAATCTCAAGGAGATTATCGAAGAGAGCAAAGTGTCGTGCGAATTGCAAACTGTCAAGTGGGAAGCCGACGGTTCGGCCAATACGACTTCTTCGGAAGTGGCATCCGTAGCGGGCTTCGTCTTGACGTTCCTGATATATATGTTCATTATGATGTATGGGGCGATGGTCATGCAAGGCGTGATGGAAGAAAAGACGAATCGCATCATGGAGGTAATGGTTTCCTCTGTCCGTCCTTTCGACTTGATGATGGGTAAGATAATCGGCATCGGCATGGTAGGTTTAACGCAGGTATTCCTTTGGGTGATTATGACTTTCGTATTGCTGATGGGCGCAATCTTTTTTATAGGAGGCGATACGACGCAGGCGGTAGATATAATGGCATCCAATCAACTCCATCAGACGATGTCTCTCCCGAACACCGCGAATCCGGCAGCCCTGCAATTGCAGCAGGTGCTTAATTCGATACAGATTACGCGGTTAGGAATCAACTTCATGCTTTATTTCATCGGTGGCTATTTGATGTATGCCTCGCTTTTCGCTGCCATAGGAAGTGCAGTAGACCAGCAAGAAGATTCGTCTCAGTTTATGACACCGATGATGATTCTGATGATATTCGCCCTCTATGCCGGTATTTATAGCGTAGAGAATCCTGACGGGCCGTTGGCTTTCTGGTGCTCTTTGATACCGTTTACTTCGCCTATCGTGATGATGGTGCGCCTGCCTTTCGATATTCCTCTATGGGAGAACCTGCTTTCTCTGTTCTTGCTTTTTGGAGCAGCTTTCGGATGTGTATGGATTTCGGCTAAAATCTATCGTATAGGTATCTTGATGTATGGGAAGAAACCGGGCATTATGGAGATTCTGCGCTGGATTAATTATCGGGGATAGTGTGGAGAATAGGATTAGGTTTTATTTTGATAACTATCAATTATAAGAACGAAAATATGACAAAAGTAGCATTGATTACTGGCATAACGGGGCAAGACGGGTCGTTTCTTGCGGAGTTCCTTATAGAAAAGGGCTATGAGGTGCATGGCATCATGCGCCGTTCTTCTTCG
This sequence comes from uncultured Parabacteroides sp., assembly GCA_964580505.1. GTDB lineage: Bacteria > Bacteroidota > Bacteroidia > Bacteroidales > Tannerellaceae > Parabacteroides. The sequence continues at coordinate 2,587 of CAZOKT010000137.1, forward strand.
TTTAATACAGGGCGGATTGAACATCTTTACTTGGACGAATGGGTGCGAGATATGAAGAACAAGCGATTGATAAACCTGCATTGGGGAGATATGACCGATTCAAGCTCGTTGCTGCGCATTATTCATGAGGTGAAACCTGACGAGATATATAATCTTGCTGCACAGAGTCATGTGAAGGTGAGCTTTGATGTACCTGAATATACGGCGGAGGCTGATGCCATCGGGACATTGCGCCTCTTGGAAGCGGTGCGCTTGCTGGGCTATGAGAAGCATACGAAGATTTATCAGGCTTCTACTTCCGAGCTCTTTGGCATGGTACAGGAGGTGCCTCAGAAGGAAACAACGCCTTTCTATCCGCGCTCGCCTTATGGAGTGGCGAAGCAATATGGTTTCTGGATTACGAAGAATTATCGGGAAAGTTATGGCATGTTTGCCGTAAATGGTATTTTGTTCAACCATGAATCAGAGCGCAGAGGCGAGACTTTTGTCACCCGCAAGATTACATTGGCGGCCGCGCGTATCAAGCAAGGGTTTCAGGATAAACTTTATCTGGGTAATCTGAATGCGCTTCGCGATTGGGGTTATGCCAAAGATTATGTAGAATGTATGTGGTTGATTCTCCAACATGAAACGCCGGAGGATTTTGTTATAGCTACGGGTGAATATCATTCCGTGCGTGAATTTTGTACGTTGGCTTTCCGTGAGGTAGGCATTGGTTTGCGTTGGGAAGGCACGGGCATTGAGGAAAAAGGCATAGATATGGCTACTGGTCGGGTATTGGTTGAGGTAGATCCGAAATATTTCCGCCCGGCTGAGGTGGATCAACTCTTAGGTGACCCGACCAAAGCAAAGACGCTCTTAGGTTGGAATCCGTGCAAAACGTCTTTTCATGATTTGGTCAGCATCATGGTTCAGCACGATATGGGCTTTGTGCGTAAGCTCTATTTGAAAAGTCAGTTGGAGAAAAGCAAAGATGAATAAAGAGGCAAAGATTTATGTCGCAGGGCATCGCGGTTTGGTAGGCTCAGCTATTTGGCAGAATTTGCAAGAGAAAGGTTATACGAATCTGACAGGGCGGACTCATCAAGAGTTGGACTTGTTGGATAGCGTTGCGGTGAAACGTTTCTTTGATGAAGAGCAGCCTGAGTATGTAATCTTAGCTGCAGCGTATGTGGGTGGTATTATGGCAAATAACCGTTATCGGGCGGATTTCATCTACCGAAACCTGCAAATCCAGCAAAATGTAATCGGAGAGAGTTTCCGGCATAGCGTGAAAAAGTTGGTATTCTTGGGAAGTACCTGCATCTATCCGCGGGAAGCCGAACAGCCCATCAAGGAGGAAGCGTTGCTGACGTCGCCTTTGGAATATACGAATGAGCCTTATGCGATTGCAAAGATAGCCGGATTGAAACTTTGCGAGAGTTTTAACTTACAATATGGTACGAATTATATTGCCGTTATGCCTACCAATCTGTACGGACCGAATGATAATTTCCATCTGGAAAATAGCCACGTTTTGCCGGCAATGTTGCGCAAGCTATATTTGGCGAAATGCCTTTCCGAGCAGGATTGGGAAGCCGTTCGGCGCGACCTTTCGCTTCGTCCGGTAGAGCAGATAGGGGGCTTGGCATCAGAAGCTGATATTCGACAAGTTTTGACAAAGTATGGAATTTATCCGGATAAGGTAGAATTGTGGGGAACGGGCAAGCCTTTACGTGAGTTCCTTTGGAGTGAAGAAATGGCGGATGCTACGGTTTTCATCATGGAGCATATCGATTTTAAAGATACTTGTCCGCAAGGCTCGCGGGAGATTCGTAATTGTCATATCAATATCGGTACAGGCAAGGAGATTTCCATTGCCGGATTGGCAGGACTGATTCAGCAAGTGGTGGGCTTCGAGGGCGAGGTCTTTTTCGATGCTTCCAAGCCGGACGGGACAATGCGCAAACTGACCGACGTGTCGAAGCTGCATGCGTTGGGCTGGCATCATAAGATAGAAATCGAGGAAGGTGTGCGACGTCTCTATGTGTGGTATCTGGAACATCAGAAAAAGGTAACTATTTCTCCGGAAATAGATAGTTATAAACGGAAAGAAACATCGTTATGAAAAGGAACATTTATCGTTATCTTTTTAGAGGAATATATAGAGGAAAAAGAAAAGATATAAACAGACAAAGATGATAGATAAGGAATCTAATTATTATTGTGTCATTATGGCCGGTGGCGTAGGTTCACGCTTCTGGCCGTTGAGCCGCTCGGCTAAACCGAAGCAGTTCATTGATGCGCTGGGTATAGGCAAGACGTTTATCCAGATGACTTACGAACGTTTTGCCCGTTTTATACCGGCAGAGAATTTCTTGGTCGTAACGGGCGAGGCGTATCGCGATTTGGTGCGTGAACAATTATCTGCTCTTTCAGACGAACAAATACTGACCGAGCCATGCCGAAGGAATACAGCTCCGTGTGTGGCGTATGCTTCTTTCCGAATCAAGGCAAAGAATCCGGATGCAATAATTATAGTTTCTCCATCCGATCATTATATACATCAGGAGTTGGAGTTCGTATCAGTGATGCAAAAAGCGATGGTCTATGCAGCACAGAATTCCGATATGGTAACGGTAGGTATTAAGCCGACTTATCCGGCTACGGGCTATGGATACATCCAGAAGTCAGTTATAAAGGGCGAGATAGTTCCCGTGCGAGCTTTCAAAGAAAAACCGGATTTGAAAACCGCTGTGGCATTTCTGAATTCGGGAGAATACGTATGGAATTCGGGTATGTTTGTATGGTCGGCACGAACGATTTGCGAGGCATTAAAACAATATGTACCAGATATAGCCGGGGCTTTCGCTTCTCTTCCCTATTATACGGCGAATGAGCGGAATGCAGCAAATCGGGTGTATGAACAATGCCGGAGCATATCGATTGATTATGCAGTGATGGAGCAGGCGCGGAATACTGTGGTAATTGATGGGGACTTCGGTTGGAGCGATATCGGAACATGGGGCTCTTTGTACGAACATTTGGATAAAGATGCCGATTCGAATGCAAGGATTGGCGGGGATGTGCTTTATTTTGATACATATAATACATTGGTAAAAGAAGACCAGCCGGATAAACTTTTGGTATTGGCAGGATTGAATGATTATGTCTTGGCTGATACGCAGGATGTATTGTTGGTTTGTCCGAAACGAGATGAAGCGGAATTGAAGCAGGTTATAGAATCGGTACTTAAACAACGTGCTGGAAAACAATAAATGTATCAGAAAGAAAAAAGAGGAGAAGATGAGCAATAAGAAGCACAGTTTGTTGGGAATGACGTTGGACGAACTTAAAAAAGTAGCCCAAGAGGTAGGACTTCCATCGTATGCCGCTAAACAGATGGCGGATTGGCTCTATAAAAAGCGGATTAATCATATTGAGGAGATGACCAATATAGCTGTGTCCAAAAGGAACAGCTTGGCACAAAGTTATGAAATAGGAATGATACCGCCTGTCGATTATCAAAGGTCGGCAGACGGGACGATTAAATATCTGTATCCTGCCGGTGAGGGCAATTTTGTGGAATCGGTTTATATCCCTACCGACGATCGTGCTACGCTTTGTGTTTCTTCACAAGTAGGATGCAAGATGAAATGCCTCTTTTGCATGACTGGCAAACAGGGTTTCACGAAAAACCTCTCGGCAAATGAAATACTGAATCAGATACAAGCGTTGCCGGAGCGCGACTCTCTGACCAATCTAGTGTTTATGGGCATGGGGGAACCGTTGGATAATACGGACGAGTTGTTTAAGGTGCTTGAAATCCTGACGGCAGATTATGGTTATGCATGGAGTCCGAGGCGTATTACCGTTTCGACTATTGGGGCGAAAGGCCTCCAACGTTTTCTGGATAAGAGCGAATGCCACCTTGCGATAAGCCTCCATTCTCCTTTCCCGATGGAGCGTCTTTCTTTGATGCCTGTCGAGAAAGCCTTTCCGATGCT
>CAZOKT010000138.1:0-6513 GCA_964580505.1 uncultured Parabacteroides sp.
GAGGCATACATGTGGTAGTTCCTTGCTATCTTCTGGTTGATTTCCTTTGACTGCTCCGGGTCTACCTTCTTAACGAACTTTGCGGGAACACCTGCATAGATACTGCCCGGCTCTACAATCGTCTTGCTCAGGACAACCGAACCAGCGGCCACGATAGCACCTTCGCCTATCACGGCGTGGTCCATTACAACAGCCCCCATCCCGATTAATGCGCCATTGCATATCTTGGCTCCATGAATAGTTACATTGTGTCCGATAGATACATCATCGCCTATTTCTATGGTCGATTTCTCATACAGCGTATGCAGCACCGATCCATCCTGAATATTCACACCATTTCCGATGCGGATAGAGTTCACATCTCCGCGGAGAATCGTTCCGAACCAGATGCTGCAACCTTCGCCTATCTCTACGTCGCCGATAATCGTTGCATTGTCCGCCAGATAGGTATTCTCTCCAATCTTGGGGGTAAATCCTCTTACTGATTTTATCAGAGCCATAATGTTCTATCAAATTTCTTCTGTTTTTGCTTTCAGCCATTCCTTCTCCTCATCGGTCAGATACGGACTCAGCTTCTCATATACAGTCTGATGATACTTATTCAGCCAAGTATGTTCACGGGCTGAGAGCATCGAAACTACAACCAGGCGCGTATCGATAAAGCAAAGTGTCAAGGTCTCCATGCCATAGAACTTGCCGAATTCGGTTTCGCTATCTTCGCGCACCGTTACCATATTCTCGATACGGATTCCGTATTCACCGGCACGATACAATCCCGGTTCATCACTGACCAGCATACCCGGTTGAAGCACCGTCGGGTTTTCTTCCATTCGAATATTCTGCGGACCTTCATGTACGTTCAGGCAGTGCCCAATGCCGTGCCCTGTCCCGTGCAGGTAGTTCAGTCCGGCATCCCACAATGCCTTACGGGCGAAAGCATCAATCTGGCTGCCCCGTGTCCCTTGCGGATACTTGCACTTGGCAATGCTTATCGTTCCTTTCAACACACGGGTAAAGTCCTTCTTCATCTGCTCGGTCGGTTCGCCTAACGCAATCGTGCGGGTAATATCCGTTGTACCATCTAAATACTGCGCACCGCTGTCCAACAGATAAAGGCTTTCCGGTTTCAATTCCACATCCGATTCTTCGGTTACGCCATAGTGTACGATAGCTCCATGTGCCGCATATCCGGAAATGCTTTCAAAACTATCCATCAGATAATAGGCTTGCTCCGAACGCAAGGCGGTCAGCTTCCGGCTGGCGCTCAGTTCGGTGATGCGTTCACCTGCCGCCATGCTCTTCTCTAACCAATAATAGAACTTCGTCATGGCAACACCGTCACGCACCACTGCCTGCCGCACGCCGTTCAGTTCCGTTTCGTTTTTGATGCTCTTCAACGTATTTGCCGGAGAAACACCTTCTACAATCTTCACACCTTTGGGCAGGGCGTTGCATATCGCTTTGTTCGTATGCGAACGGTCTAAATAAACGCGTGTTTTTTCCGGAAGTTTGGAGAGATAGGTATAAAGGCAAGTATAATCCGCAAGGATGATGCCCTCTTTCTTCAGGCGTTGAGCTACCTCTTCCGGTACTTTCTTCGGATTGATGAAGAGCACATTCTCCTTATCCGAAACAAACAGGTAGGCTACGGCAACCGGATTATAGGTAACATCCGTTCCGCGGATATTGCAGGTCCAGGCCACTTCGTCTAATGCCGAAAGAATCGTACTGTCGGCACCCGCCTTATGGAGCATCACCGAGATTTCTATCAATTTGTCTTCGACTGATTTGCCGCAGAATTCCATTGGCATGTCGAATACCGGAGCGTCCGGAATGGCAGGGCGGTCTGTCCACAGTGCGTCCAGCAGCGCGCATTCCGTGTCCAGACGGATTTCTTTATGCGCCAACATATTGCCCAACGATTCTGCCTCTGCCGCACTATACGTTTCGCCATTCAGACCTACCGTCTCGTTCTCTTGCAGTTCGTTCAGCAGGAAATCCGTCATGGAAGGCGTCTCCGGCAGTCCGACTTTATACAAATCGATACTGCTCCCCTCCAGCTGCGCCGCCGCTTGCAGGAAATAACGGGAGTCTGTCCATAATCCGGCTTTATTGAGGGTTACGACTACGGTTCCGGCAGAACCTGTGAATCCGGAAATCCATTCACGATACTTCCAACATTTGGCAGGATACTCGCTCATGTGCGGGTCTGACGTCGGAATGATATAGGCAGAAATGCCTTTCGCTTTCATTGCTTCCCGCAGGGCGGAAAGACGTTCTACTATTTGCGTTTTCATTGCACTCTTAATGTTTTTACTTAGAGGCAAAGTTATGGATTTCTTTGGAATAATGAAAAAAAATGTTCATTATCCATTGTCTATTGTCAATTAGAAAGTAACTTGAGATAAACGAAGGCAAGGTTATCCAAAACAAAAAAGCCTCTCGGACTGTAGTCTGAGGGGCTTCTTAGTTGAAGGGGCGAGTCCTCTCGATCGTAAGAGGCACCTCCTTTCGACCGTAAGGGGCTGCCTCTTCTTAGTAGAAGGGGCAGGCTCTCTCGACCGTAAGAGGCACCCTATTCTTGCCGAACGGAGATTTCCCCCTATTAACGAGCATTGCATATATCATGCAGGGATTGCGTTAAAAACGCAGAGGCTTATTCCTTTAAAGCCTCCTCAATCTTTTGCATCAGCTCTGCAAATTCCTCTTCGGTATAGCCTTTGCTGGTATAAATCACCTTGCCCGACTTATCGATCAGATAGGAACGAGGTATCAGATTCTTTGCAAAAGAGTTGAACACGGCGCGGTTTTTGTCCGGATAAAGCGGGAAAGTAAAGCCTTTCTTTTCGTTATACTTCTGCAACTCTTCGTCGGAATGTTCACGACCGATAACTGCCATTACAAACTGCTCGTTGTCCTTATATTTCGGCCACAAGGTCTCTTTTACCGCAGCCAGCTCTTTCTGGCACGGCGGACACCATGTAGCGAAGAGGTTGACCAGAATCACTTTCCCTTTCCATTCCGAAGAAGCGATACGGGAACCATCATCATGCATAATCGTAAAGCTCGGCATCATGTCGCCCACTTTCACTACGTCATTTTCGTCATACTTGTTTGTGTTGTTTGCCTCCGTTTGCGCCCACGATAAGCAAGCACACAACAGGCAAGCGAAAGAAATCAATAACTTTTTCATACTTATCCTTGTTTACTTTGTGCAATTTCAAATCCAGCCCGTAATGCTTTCAGGTTCATAGCCACAATCTCTTCGCCTTTTCGTGCAAAGATGCTCCGAACGCCAGCCTCTATTTTATCATAGTCAATACCAATGAAAGGAGTTGCAGCACCCAGCATCACCATGTTGGCGGCACGTACCGAACCCGACTCTTTGGCAATAGCTTCTACATCCAGCACCACCCGGTGAGGAAGTTTCTCCAGTTCAACCTCAATCTGTTCCATACTTGGGTAATTCGGGATATTCACGAACGGTTGAGAATGGGTAACCAGCCATCCATCCCTATGCAGATAAGGCAAATAACGCAGACTTTCCATCGGCTCCAACGAAATGATTAGGTCTGCATGCCCAAGTGGAATCAGGTCTGACGCAATAGGTCGGTCGGACAAGCGGAGATTGGATTGCACATCCCCTCCGCGCTGGCTCATCCCATGTACCTCGGCCTGCTTCATATATAAACCTTCCTTAAGAGCAGCTTCTCCGATGGCTGCTGCGATGGAAAGAATACCTTGTCCACCTACGCCTGATAAGATAATATCTGTTTTCATCGCTTTTGTGCTTTCTTTTTTCTTGTTAATGTCTGAATGCATTCTCTTCGCGGAATCAGGACAGAAACCCCTTTATATTCGATTTCTTCCCGAATGATACGCTTCATTTCGTCGTAGTTCTTCTTGAGCGGAACCATCACGCGGATATGTTCAGGAGCTACTCCGATGCCGGCACATATAGATTCTAACCTTCCTGTTCCGGCCGAGTCTTGTCCGCCCGTCATAGCAGTAGTTTCATTATCAGAAATGACGATGGTGATATTGGTATTTTCATTCACGCAGTCCAACAATCCCGTCATACCCGAATGCGTAAAGGTGGAATCGCCGATAACAGACACAGCCGGAAATACTCCTGCATCTGACGCTCCTTTTGCCATCGTAATGGAAGCTCCCATGTCAATGCAGGAATCAATGGCACCAAATGGAGGAAGTGCTCCGAGTGTGTAACAACCGATATCCCCGAATACCTTAGCTCCTGCATATTCAACCAATACCTCATTCAGGGCTTGGAACATATCCCGATGACCACATCCTTGGCAAAGAGCAGGTGGACGTTGTTCCACCACCTCTGGCTTTGCATAATATTCCTTGATTTCTAAACCTAAAGCCTTACCGACTGCATCCGGAGTCAATTCGCCATCTCTCTGAAGCGTTCCATCTAACCGGCCATGCACTTTCAATCCCTTGCTGAGCAATCCTTTCAGTTGTTGCTCCACGACCGGATAGCCCTCTTCCAAAACCAGAATCTCATCACATTCTTCTACCAAACGCGAAATCTTTGCTGACGGGACAGGATATTGCGAAATCTTTACCACCGGATGCCGGAATCCATTGGGATAGTTCTCCGACAGATAGTTGAATGCAATTCCCGTAGTGATAATGCCTAACGATTTATCCGGAGCATCAAAATAAGCGTTGAAAGGAGATTCTTCCGATGCCGCTTCAAAAACTTTTTGCGCTTCAATCAATTTGCGATAGCGGATACGCGCCAAAGCCGGTAATAGGATGAACCGTTGCCGTCCGTCTTCCGGGCAGTGCATCGGATTTTGATTCTGTATAATGGGACGCGTCTCTACACCGGCACGCGAATGTGCCATGCGGGTCGTTACGCGGAGTAAAATCGGATAACCTAACTTTTCAGATAGCTCGAAACCCTCATAAACCATATCGTATGCTTCCTGCTGGCTGCTTGGCTCCAGCATCGGAATCATGGCGAAGTTGCCAAACATCCGGTTGTCTTGCTCATTCTGAGAAGAATGCATTGAGGGATCATCTGCCGTAACAATAATCATACCGCCATTGATGCCGCTCATGGACGCATTCATAAAGCAATCCGCCGCAACATTCAGTCCCACGTGCTTCATGCAGCAAAGCGAACGTTTCCCCGCATAACTCATGCCTAATGCAGCTTCCATTGCCGTCTTTTCATTCGTACTCCATTTGCAATGGATGTTGCACTCTTTCGCCAATTGCGAACTTTGTATATATTCTGTGATTTCTGTAGAAGGAGTTCCCGGGTAAGCATATACGCCAGACAGACCGGCATCGATTGCCGCTTGCGCAATAGCTTCGTCTCCTAAAAACAAATGTTTCTCCATCTTATGTCGGTTGCTATGATTTTCAAATTATTGGCAAAGATAAAGAAAAATATAAAGCAATAATCCGCTCTCGGAGATAAGTTGAACAAGGAATAGGCAAAATAGAAAAATACTTATATATTTGTGACTGAATATAGAAGTAAATGGAGATGTTTACAGTTATAAGTATTATGCTTAGTGGCGTAGTGGTGGGGTATTTATTTAGGAGTATATCTTGGTTGCAACGATTAGGCAGGCCGATTACCTATACTATCTACGCACTTTTATTCCTTTTAGGGACATCGGTAGGAAATAATCCTCAAATCATAGGAAATTTACGTACGTTGGGATTGCAAGCGTTATTAATTGCAGTAGCGGCTACGTTAGGCAGTGTGCTGACGGCGTGGGGTGTGTATCGTTATTTTTTTCAAAGGAAAGGAGAATCGCACGCATGACAGGAAGTCTGATTGTTATAGGGTTCTTTCTATTGGGATGTGTGTCCGGATGGATAGGATTCTTGCCAGAATGGATAATAACATCTGATTTATCGATGTATGTGCTCTATCTACTGATGTTTCAAGTCGGGATGAGTATTGGAAGCGACCGAAAATTGAAAGAAATATTACGTAGCTTCCGACCGAAACTCTTGCTGGTGCCGTTAGCTACGATTGGCGGAACACTTTTGTTCTCTGCGCTGATTAGTCTGCTCATTAGCCGTTGGAGGATATTTGATTGCATGGCGGTAGGTAGCGGATTTGCCTATTATTCTCTCTCTTCCATATTAATAACACAATTAAAAGAGCCGAGCATCGGAATGAAAGCTGCGGCCGAATTAGGAACAATTGCGCTTATGTCCAATATTATGCGGGAGATATTTGCTTTGTTAGGCGCGCCTTTTTTCGCCAAGTATTTTGGGAAACTGGCACCTATCTGTGCCGGAGGTGCTACAACTATGGATACAACGTTACCTGTCATTGCCCGAGCTTGCGGAAAAGAATGGGTGTTCGTTTCCATCCTTCATGGCATACTTGTGGATTTGAGTGTTCCTTTTCTCGTGACATTCTTCTGTAGTTAAAATGAAAAACTAAGAATGAAGAAATCAGAGATTACAAATTTCATTCTTAGTTTTTCATTTTTATAACGCTCGACCTTTATA
>CAZOKT010000139.1:0-6489 GCA_964580505.1 uncultured Parabacteroides sp.
TGAAAAAGTCTGAAATAATAGGTATATTTACAATAGAATTCAAATGGAGGATTCAGATTTGTCCATCATTTTGTTTTCTATGTTTATTTTTGTATAATTCATCATGTTATTTTGAGGGGTGTTTTGCATATTTTAAGTGTAGGTTGGAACATAGAGACTCGATAAGAGGTGTAACGTTTTGCCCACAAATGAATATAAATCAAGTGCGGTACAGAAACACCATGCATGAAGATGAAGGAGGAGTCTCTCGTGGAGGATAAACGGAAATAATTGTCAATTATCAACTGTCAATTGTCAATTAATTTGTGTAAGTTTGCAGCGCAAAAATGTGTAGTAAGTTAAGGAAACATGATAGAAGAAGAATGGTTCCCCTTGGTGAATGAAGCGGGCGAAACGGTCGGGAAAGCGACACGGCGCACTTGCCATGACGGAAGTAAACTACTGCATCCGGTAGTACATCTGCATATCTTCAACCACACAGGGGACATCTATTTGCAGAAACGCTCGATGCGAAAGGATATCCAACCTGGGAAATGGGATACGGCTGTGGGCGGACATATTGATTATGGTGAGACTGTCGAGGACGCGTTGAAGCGTGAAGTGCGGGAAGAATTGGGAGTGACAGACTTCACACCAGAATTTGTGATGCGCTATGTGTTCGAATCCGCCATCGAGAAAGAGTTGGTGAATACTTTCCGGACAGTTTATGAAGGTCCGTTTACCCTTGATGCAGAAGAACTGGACGAGGGGCGTTTCTGGAGTTTGCAAGAGATAGAGGCGCATTTGGGCAAAGGCGTGTTTACGCCGAACTTCGAAGGAGAATATAAGAGATTGAAATCGTTTAAACAGTAGAAAATAAGAAGATGAAAATGAAAGGAATGTTCCCGCTTATGGCTGTCGGTCTGATAGTGCTGTCGGGATGTAACAACAAATCGCAGGATGCCGTAATAACAAGTCCTGCAATCAATCTGGCTAATTTAGACAGCACCGTAACCGCCGGAGAAGATTTTTATCAATATGCGTGTGGCGGGTGGATGAAGAATAATCCGCTTGCAGCGGAATACTCTCGCTATGGTATCTTCGAACAATTGATGGAGAACAATAACAAGCAACTGAAGGCTCTGGTTGAGGAGTTGGGCACTACGCCTCAGCAAGCAGGTAGTGTAGGCGAGAAGATAGGCGTCTTGTATAAATTGGCATTGGATAGTGTGAAGACAAACGAGGACGGTATTGAGCCAATCAAAGAACAATTGCGTGCTATCCGGAATCTGGGCACGAAGTCCGAGCTCTCTAAAATGATTGCAAGTCTGCAAAAGGAAGGAATGCACCCGTTCTTTGCATTGTTCGTTTCAGCCGATGAGAAGAATAGTTCGATGAATATCGTCCAGCTTTATCAGGCAGGTTTAGGAATGGGCGACCGCGATTATTATCTACAGGAAGATGAAACTTTTGCTAAGATTCGCGAGGCCTATAAGAACTATATTAACCGGTTATTTACTTTGACTGGAGATTCGCCCGAACAGGCTGATGCAGCAATGAATGCGGTGATGAATGTAGAAAGTCACATCGCTAAGGTCTCTTTCTCGCGTGAAGATTTGCGCGATACGCAGAAGAACTACAATAAGATGTCGTATGAAGAGTTTGTACATTCAAACGATGCTTTCGATTGGGATTCTTATTTTGAAGCAATAGGTTTGCAGGATGTCAAAGAATTAGATGTAAAGCAATTGGCTTATTACCAGAACCTCGCAAAGGTTTTGAAAGACATTTCGCTGGACGACCAGAAGTATTATCTTGCTTTTAACTTGCTTGATAAGGCTGCACCTTATTTGAGTGATGATTTCGTGATGGCCAATTTCGACTTCTATGGTAAAGTGATGTCGGGCAAAGAAATGATAGAGCCTCGCTGGAAACGGGCTTTAGCTACGGTGAATCGTTCGCTGGGCGAAGCTGTCGGGCAGATGTATGTTGCCAAGTATTTCCCTGCATCTTCTAAAGAAAAGATGTTAACGTTGGTAGGCAATTTGCAAAAGGCCTTGTCTGAACGTATCAACAGCTTGGAATGGATGGGCGATTCTACAAAAATGAAAGCACAAGAAAAGCTGGCAGCATTTACGGTGAAGATTGGTTATCCGGATACATGGCGGGATTATAGCGCACTCGAAATCCGTTCGGATTCTTATTGGGCAAATGTACGTCGTTCGGCCATTTTCGAAATGGATTACATGCTGGCTGACGCCGGAAAGCCGGTCGATAAGGCTCGTTGGTATATGACACCGCAGACGGTTAATGCGTATTATAACCCCACTACCAACGAAATCTGTTTCCCTGCCGGTATTCTTCAGCCTCCGTTTTTTAATCCGGAAGCGGATGATGCGGTAAATTATGGCGCAATCGGTGTGGTTATCGGGCATGAAATGACGCACGGGTTTGATGACCAAGGACGCAATTATGACAAGGATGGCAATTTAACAGATTGGTGGACTGCCGAAGATGCTGCCCGCTTTACGGAGCGTGCGGATAAACTGGCTGACCAATATAGCCGTATTATCGTGATTGATACGATGCATGCAAACGGACGTTATACGTTGGGTGAGAACATTGCCGACCAAGGCGGTTTGCTGGTGGCTCATCAAGCTTATATCAATAGTCTGCAAGGAGAAACACCGAGGTCGGTAGACGGACTGACCAATGAGCAGCGTTTCTATTTGGGATATGCTACTCTGTGGGCGCAAAATATCCGTCCGGAAGAGATTATCCGTCGTACAAAGATGGATCCGCACTCATTGGGTAAATGGCGTGTCAATGCCGCTCTGAAGAATATCGATACTTTCTATGAAGTTTTCGGTATCCAAGAAGGAGATGCTATGTATATGCAACCTGCCGACCGTGTAAATGTTTGGTAATTTATCTCTTATCGAGTGATAAAAGAATGATTAGGCATAACAGCTATAAAGTCAGGCATAAACGCCGACGGATATAGGCATAAATTAAAAAATAAATATCGGTTATCTTGCGAGGAAAAACAGATGTTTCCAGAGAAGAAGATAACCGATATTTGTATTATAAAGAATGGTAATATTCTTCCTATATTGCAGCTTTTCTTCATCATATCGCATCTTCCTTATATAACAAGTTTGAAATGTATGTTAAAGTATAAATGAATAGTGATATTTAATAGGTTTAAACACTATATTTGTGGGTAACTTGTGATTATTTGCTCAATTCAGTCCTTTTACGATTAAACGAGTAAAGGCGGAATGCGTCTAAACTACATGGTATTGATAAATAACAGAGGAGAAATAGATATGAAACCAACAAAATTGACATCCATTATGGTGATACTTCTGCTATCGGTAAGTACAGTAGCTCAAGGGCAGTTTTTTGATGATATCTACTATTCTTCTAAGTCGGAAGATAAAGTGGAAAAAGTAGAAGATGCTGTGGAAGATAAGCAGGATGAGGTAGTTGTTGCGACGGATGTGGCTTCAGAAGAACCGGTATTGACGAGCAGTTATACGCGTTTGGAGGCTGCGTTGGATGAAGAACGTGACGTTGATGAATACAATCGTCGCTACTCTGAAGATTATTGGGAATACGAAATGGACTATTCTTCTGAAGCATTGGATTATTCAAATGGGGCAGAAGAGGATTATGTAATAGATTCGGATCCTGAAAATACGACGATGACCGTAGAGCCGGAACGCCGTTCAGATTTGGAGTATAGCGAGCGTATTATTCGTTATCATTCGCCAAGTAAGATTTCGATAGTCGGTGCAGATCAGGTGGATTTGTACGTAGATGATGGTTATTATGCTTATGATTACAGTACGGATTATTCGGACGACGGAACGACGACTGTATCCGTAAATATAGATCTTGCTTCACCTTGGTATTCATGGGGCTGGTACGATCCTTGGTGGTATTACTCTTATTGGTGGTATCGTCCTTATCGCTGGGGTTGGGGCTGGTATGCAGGCTGGTACGATCCTTGGTATGACCCATGGTGGTGGGGACCGTCTTGGGCATGGGGCGGTTGGTATGGCGGATGGCATACGCATCATTGGAGCAGATGGCATACGCTTCCTCTCTATGCTTATAGACCCACGCATTATAGTAATGGGCGTTCGGGATATACCAGAGGTATTGGACGCACGGCCGGTTATGCTGCAAACAGTGTGCGGAATAATGGACATAACACGACCGTACGGAATGCCGGTACAAAGACTTCAAGTTCGTTGAGAGGTTCCGGGCGTAGTTCGGGACGTTATACATCCGGTAATTCCACTTCTTTGCGAGCTAATAATATTCAGAGTAGCGGACGAGGTTCAGGTCGTTCGAGCCAGGTCGGCGGAACTTCTTTACGAAGCAATAATTCGAGCAGTAGCGAACAAGGCAGTGGAAGAAGTAGTGGTATCACAACCACTTCTCCAAGAACACGCATCAGCAGTAGTGCTTCCTCTTCAACGGGACGTTCTTCTGAACGTACTGTTTATTCAACACGAAGCAATTCGTTAAGTGAACGCAGCAGTTCTACTACTACTTCTTCCCGTATGCAGAATTATTCTGCTCCATCTTCTACTTATAGAAGTTCCGGTTCGAGCAGCTCATTTAGCAGTGGAAGAAGTTCGGGAAGCATTAGCCGCTCAAGCGGAGGAAGCGTTGGTGGAGGAAGCCGTGGTAGTGGTCGTGGAAGATAAATTATAAAGTGAAAGGATTTTTGGAAAGATGAAAAAAGTGTTGACAATAGCATCAGCACTAGTACTGAGTATTGGTGCGGCTTTTTCTCAAGGTTTGATAGATGCTTATAAGTATGCACAGACTGGTGATTTGCACGGTACAGCTCGTAGCATGAGTATGGGCGGTGCTTTTGGTGCTTTAGGTGGTGATATCTCTGTGATGAATACGAATCCTGCGGGTTTGGCTGTTTATCGTAGCTCAGAAGTTGTTGCAACATTGGATTTGTCGACTATGTCAGCAAAGACAAATTGGCAAGGCTCGACAGATTCGCAAAATAAGACAAAGTTTGTGTTTGACAACTTTGCTTATGTGGGCTATTTCCCAACAGGAAATGATGAAGGATTGGTTAGCTGGAATGTCGGTTTGTCTTATAACAGATTAAAGAACTATTCACGCAATTATAGAATGAGTTTTAATGGTGCGATAGGTTCTTCGATGACTGACTATATCGCAGCACGTGCCAATTTGAGCGGATTGACTCCGGACTTAATCGATGTAATAACTGATGATAGTGGTATAGCTACTTATAATCCTTATGAATATGTAGGAGATTGGTTATCGGTGCTTGGAGCTAATAGTGGATTTATGAATTATCGAAACGGACAGTATTCATCGGCATTTCCGTCCTCTTCTTATGATCGTTCTTATTCAGAGTTGCAAGTTCATGAAAGTGGAGCTGTCGACCAGTATGCCATTGCGTTCGGAGCCAATATATCTGATTTCTTGTTACTTGGTGCTACGGTGACGATTACCGATTTGGATTATGATCTGGCATCTTATTATGCTGAAGATTATAATCTCAATACGGATTATATAAGTTATATGGAATTAGAAAATGGCTTGAGTACGGATGGTACCGGATATAATCTGAACGTTGGTGCAATTATCCGTCCGGTTGATTTCTTGCGTGTAGGTGTAGCTTATAATTCTCCTACGTGGTACAAGTTGACAGATACTTATGTAGGACAGGGAAGAACAGATATAGAATCTAATGCAAGCAATATTGAACATATTACGCCTCTGGATGCTGTTACTGAATATAAATACCGTACTCCGGATAAATGGATTTTCAGTGCGGCGGCTATTTTTGGACAAATCGCTTTATTGAGCGTGGATTATGAGATGATGAATTATCGTCGTATGCGTATGTATGATTATGATGGTAATGAAAATACGGATGTAAATACGCCGATTAACCAATTATTAGGCATTTCGAATACATTCCGTGTCGGTGCAGAGGTGAAAGTTACCCCACAATTCGCTGTTCGTGCCGGTACATCATGGACAAGTAGCGGAATGAATGATGATTTGAAAAACGCGAATGTGGAGGTCATTACAGTCGGAACTCTTCCGCATTATACGATTGATAAGGGCATAACCAATTATACGTTCGGATTTGGTTATCGTTTTACATCCCAATTCTATATGGATGTGGCTTGTATTCTCAAGAGGTTGAAGGAAGATGTTTATACTTTCTCTCCGATTTATTCAGACTCTGGAAGTAAGTTGGTTACTACTATACCTGCATCCATGAAGACAAAGACCACACGTGTGGCATTGACGCTCGGTTATAAATTCTGATAAATATAACTACATTTCTTAGGAAATATAACCATATCATTCGGCATAAATAACTATAATTTTGAAATGGATAGTTATTTATGCCGAATTGCATAATTACCGAATTGCTGTTCTTATTCCATAAAGCACTATATCTTGCTCAAAAAGAAGCGAGGATGAATTCTTTTT
>CAZOKT010000140.1:0-2407 GCA_964580505.1 uncultured Parabacteroides sp.
AAGAAGAAAAGATGAAAAAGTACAGATGCACAGTTTGCGATTGGGTTTATGATCCGGAAGTAGGAGATCCGGATGGTGGTATAGCTGCCGGAACTGCATTCGATGACATCCCTGACGATTGGGTATGTCCGCTATGCGGAGTAGGTAAAGATCAATTTGAAGAAATCGAAGAGTAGAAAGCGTAAGGCTATCGATTGCCGGATCCTCCCGTGGCAGCCGATAGCCTTTTCTATTTTAATCCACCTCATCAGGCCAGGGGACAGGTTTACCTGTCAATTTGAACGAGGGACGCTGCGCATCGACCGATCGGAGGTACTCGCCCAGGTCTTTTGAGAGGCTTGCCACCAAGTCGGGGCGCTCTGGTGCGAGATTCCGTTTCTCGCTGATATCTTTCTTTAAATTATACAGTTCTTTTCGCCCATTTTCATAGAAGTAGATGAGCTTCCAATCACCGTTCCGAATCGTGCAGGTCGCAGCGATACCGGGACCTTGTTCACCTTCCCAAATATTCGGGAAGTTCCAGTAGAGGCTGCGCCCTTCGGAGGGGTCAGCAGTCTGCTTCAGTAACGGTACGAAACTGATGCCGTCAATAGGCTGGAGTGTTTGATAATCCGTTATGCCTGCCATCTCCAGTATGGTCGGGTAGAAATCCTCAATCATGACGTAGCTGTCGTTACGGCTCGCGGGAGCGGTCACGTTTGGCCAATAGACAATCATAGGCTCGCGGATACCTCCCTCGTAAGCAGAGCCTTTTCCTGCCGTAAGTGGGTAATTCTGCGTGAAAAGCGGTTCATCCCTCCAATAGTTTCCGCTGGCGTAGCCTCCGTTATCACTCATGAAGAGGATTATGGTATTGTCTGCTTCGTCGTTAGCTTCCAGCCAATCCATGATATCACCTAAGCTTTTATCCATGCCTTCGATGAGTGACGCATAAGCGGCCTCTTTGTCCGACAGCCCTTTCTGCTTGTACTTTTCGTAGTAACGCATATCTTTGTCGATAGGTACATGTATCGCATAGTGTGACATATAGAGATAGAAGGGCTGATTATAGGCTTTTGCTTTGTCCAAAGCCTTGATAGCTTCTTGTGTCAATGCTTCGGTAAGGAAAGTGCCGCTTTGCCAATAATCGCGCAGACCCGGTATGGCGAAGCGTGAGGTGGATTTGCCCTCGTCGTCGTATCCGTAGTTTTGTTCACTCAGGTAGGTGGCCGGTCCACCCGCTGCATGTCCTGCGATGTTGACTTCAAACCCGAAGTGATGCGGGTCTTCGCCGGGAGTATCAATCGCGCCCCAGTGCGCTTTGCCGCAATGGATAGTATGATATCCCTGCTGACGCAGCAACTCCACAAACGAAGTCCCCACAAAAGTACGTTCTGTGCCCGTCACTTGAGCAATACCATTGACGTTCCATTGCGGCAAGTCCATTAGTTCATGTTTACCGTCGGTCTTCTGATTTCGTACCAATGTCCAGTTGGTTACCCTGTGGCGGGCTGCATTGCAACCGGTCATCAAGCTGCAACGACTGGGCGAGCTGACACTGCATGCATAGGCTTGCGTAAACAGCATTCCTTGCTGTGCTAAGCGTTCCATGTTAGGCGTTTCGTATCGTTCGTTGTAATAGGTCTTTTCCGTCCAGAATGGAACCGAAGTATCCTGCCATCCCATATCATCAACCATGAAGAGGATGATATTGGGGTGCTCTGAAGTGGTCTGTGCCGTAGCCGCTATCACCGGCAGCAGGAGAGTGGAAAGTAGATGTGTTCGTTTCATTATCTGTAAATATTGAGTGATTGAACGGTTGATTATAGAGGAAAACGAAACCTTCACAGTACTGACGATGAGCCAGTCGCAACAAGTAGTGAAGGTTTCACTCTCACAGTAATGAGGCAGAATCCTTCGGTTACTGTGAGGATTTAGGTTACTCTATACTGATTTCATCCACAAAGATATAGGCAGGGTTCCCAGCTCCCCCGTGCCATGCCGGAAGCTTTCCACCCTTGATGATGACCTCCACATAGCGTGCCGTTTGCGGATCGAACGATACCTCCTGCGGATAGATGCCGTCTTTATCGCCAGCGGTCAGCTCTGCTATCGGCTTGTTTGCTACCTCATGGAACGCTTTACCGTCATCCGATACCTTGATGATGATGCCGGTAGCACCCATAATCCAATCGCCTTTAACCACGTTGGTGTTGAATGAGACGCGGCTAAACTCAATCGGTTTTTTCAGGTCAATAATTGCGTCGATATCTTTCCCTTGAAAGCCCAGCCATCTTCCTGTCTTATAGTTTGAGTTTCCTTTCAAGCCATCGGCAAGTACAGATGCACCGTTGAATACATATCCGCGACTTGGTTCTTGCTTGAGGGTAATCGGCTTCATTGTAGCTTTGTTGAAAGAGACAGTCTC
>CAZOKT010000140.1:2507-6397 GCA_964580505.1 uncultured Parabacteroides sp.
CCGTAGTTGTATCCCAACTTGTCATACAGTTTCGTCATGCGCGTCAGGCGAAACAAAAAGCTTTGGTAATCTTTTTGGGACGAATTGCACCACTGTACTTCCGAGAGAGCATCCATGCGTGGGAGTACCATATATTGTACTTGCTTGAAGTTGGGAATATATTCTGTCCAGAGATTAGCCTGTGCACCGATAACATACTTGTGCCCTTCTTCAGGAATTCCGTCGGTCGGTTCAAAAGAGTAAACCTTTTCCAATGGAATGTAACCTCCGATAGCTATGGGTTCATGCTCTGTATCGGTAGATTGGTAATAATCGAAATAAACATAAGTGTTCGGAGTCATGATGACGTCGTGCTGCTGGCGTGCAGCTTCGATGCCACCTTCCGTGCCTAACCAGCTCATTACGGTGGCATTCTCCGGAAGTCCGCCTTCCAAGATTTCATTCCAGCCGATGATTTTTCTGCCTTTACTTTCTACAAACTTTGCCATGCGCTTGATGACATAGCTTTGCAAGTACTCTTCGGCGGTATGCTTCTTGTCTCCTTTGATGCCTTCCGCCTTGATGCGAGCTTGGCACTTCGGGCATTCTTTCCAACGCACCTTCGGACATTCGTCTCCGCCCACGTGAATATACTCGGAGGGGAAGAGATCTATCACCTCTGCTAATACGTCTTCGAGGAACTGCATCGCATTGTCGTTACCCGCGCAGATGACATCATCCGATATTCCCCATTGCCGCCAAACTTCATAAGGTCCACCGGTACAACCCAGTTCTGGATAGGAGGCAAGGGCAGCCTGTTGGTGTCCGGGAAGGTCAATTTCCGGAACGATAGTAATGTGCCGTTCGGCCGCATAAACAATAACATCGCGTATTTCCTCTTGTGTATAATAACCGCTATAAGGCTGTCCGTCGTACTCTCCACTGTTATGACCGATAACGGTCTCGGTACGTTGTGAGCCTATTTCCGTCAGTTTCGGATACTTCTTAATCTCGATACGCCATCCTTGGTCGTCGCTCAGGTGCCAATGGAAACGGTTGATATTGTGTAATGCCAGCATATCGAGGTATATTTTAATAGAGTCAACCGAGAAAAAGTGACGACCTACGTCGAGCATCATGCCACGATAAGAGAAACGTGGATAGTCATTGATAGATACCGCTGGAAGCTCGATGCGGCTTCCTCGTGAGATATCTGCCGAAATGGACTTCCGAAGCGTCTGGATGCCATAGAATACGCCCGCTTCGGTAGCACCTGCTATCTCGATTCCTTTGCTATCTATCTGCAACCGGTAGCCTTCCGGATTAGAAATGTTGCCGTCCAGTTTGAGCTGTATGCCGTTCTCTTCGGAACCTTCTGCAAGAGCCAGAGTATAACCGGTCAATTCGTCGATGTATGACGAAAGGAACTCGGCGTTCTGTTTCATCTGCTTATTTCCAGCCGGATAGAATATTTTCACGGAGGAGGTCAGCAAGAATGGCATTCCCTCTATTGGAATGATTTCCTTTGGCTGCGGAATCACGTTGTAATTGTCTTCTACAACCATTCCGCCTGAGCAAGCCGTCATGCCTGCACATACGGTGAGTATCAGTACGAATTTACTGAATTTATTCATGCATTTAATAGATTAAGTGGTACAATAATTCTTTCCAAAGGTAAATATATTCTTAAATTAATCCTTACAATCTTCCGGATTTAACACTATGATCTTTCAATTATTACAAATAAATCTCCGGATGAATCGAACGAAAGGTCATTTGTTTCTCGGAAAAAGATAGGCATATTTCTCGGAAAGAGTAACAATGTTTCCACAAAAAGCTCGATATCTTTTTTGACTTTTAAGCCCGGCAATCCTAAAATGGAGCAAAATAGTTTTCAAGAAAACCAATGAAAGAGGCGGCGAACTCTTGCACATGAAAATAAAAAGGAGTACATTTGCGGTATCTTATATAATGAAAGCATTTATCATTTTTTATTGTTATTAGTAACAAAATAAATTAGCGATTATGATTTATTCTCAAGAAGTGCAACACATGTGTGTTGTGAAGAAGGGCGCTAACCACCCATGCGCTCCGATTCCGGAAGAGGGAAAATGGGTTAGAGCCACGCAGATTACGGACATTTCTGGTTTGACTCATGGTATCGGTTGGTGTGCTCCGAAGCAGGGCGCCTGCAAATTAACCTTGAACGTCAAAGAAGGAATCATTCAAGAAGCATTGGTGGAGACGATTGGTTGCTCAGGAATGACGCATTCGGCAGCTATGGCTTCTGAAATCCTACCGGGCAAGACGTTGTTGGAAGCTTTGAATACGGACTTGGTGTGCGATGCTATCAACACGGCTATGCGCGAATTGTTCCTACAAATTGTTTACGGACGTACACAATCGGCCTTCTCAGAAGGAGGATTGGTGGTAGGTGCATCGTTGGAAGACTTAGGTAAAGGACTTAGAAGTCAGGTTGGTACGATGTTTGGTACGTTAGCAAAGGGTACACGCTACTTGGAGATGGCCGAAGGATATTGCACCCGTATGGGACTAGATGCGAACGATGAGGTAATCGGTTACGAGTTCATCCACCTCGGTAAATTTATGGACATGGTAAAGAAAGGAATGGATGCCAACAAAGCTTTGGAAAAGGCTAAAGGTTCGTACGGACGTTTCAAAGACGCAATAAAATATATCGATCCGCGTAATGAATAAGAAGACACTGACACATATCCTATGTGGGCTGATAACAATCACACTGGTCGGTACGCTTATCACTTACTTTGTAATGAAACCAGACCGCCCGTGGACAGCATTCTTTGTGGCTTGCTGTGGAGGTGTGCTGATCTTCAATTTTTTAGTTTCATTATTTCTCGTAAACAAGAATTTTAAAAAGTAAAAAAGAATATGGCTTTATTTGAAAGTTACGACCGCCGAATCGAACATATCAACGCGGTTTTGAACGAATATGGTATCAATGGCATCGAAGACGCAAAGGGTATTTGTGAAGCAAAAGGCCTTGACCCTTATACAATGTGTAAAGAAACACAGCCTATCTGCTTTGAAAATGCTTGCTGGGCATACGTGGTAGGTGCTGCAATCGCAATCAAGAAAGGTTGCACCAATGCGGCTGATGCGGCTGAAGCTATCGGTATCGGATTACAATCCTTCTGTATCAAAGGTTCGGTAGCAGACGACCGTAAGGTAGGTATTGGTCATGGAAACTTGGCAGCCCGCCTGCTTCGCGAAGAGACGAAATGCTTTGCTTTCTTGGCTGGACACGAATCTTTCGCCGCTGCTGAAGGAGCTATTAAGATTGCAGAGATGGCTAATAAGGTACGTAAAACCCCGCTCCGCGTCATACTGAATGGACTTGGAAAAGATGCGGCCAAGATAATCTCTCGTATCAATGGTTTCACTTATGTTCAAACTCAGTTTGACTACATGACAGGCGAAGTGAATGTCATTGAAGAAATCCCATACTCTGACGGTTTACGCTCGAAGGTAAAATGCTACGGAGCAGACGATGTACGTGAAGGTGTAGCTATCATGTGGAAAGAAGATGTGGATGTATCTATCACAGGTAACTCTACCAATCCGACTCGTTTTCAGCATCCGGTTGCAGGAACCTATAAGAAGGAGCGCGTATTGGCAGGAAAGCCTTATTTTTCGGTAGCAAGTGGTGGTGGTACAGGTCGTACGCTCCATCCTGATAATATGGCAGCAGGTCCTGCATCATACGGTATGACCGATACGATGGGACGTATGCACTCCGACGCTCAATTTGCAGGTTCTTCATCAGTTCCGGCACACGTCGAAATGATGGGTTTCCTTGGAATGGGTAACAATCCGATGGTCGGTGCGACAGTAGCCGTTGCTGTTGCCATCGAAGAAGCAATGAAGAAGTA
>CAZOKT010000141.1:0-6388 GCA_964580505.1 uncultured Parabacteroides sp.
ACTCCTTTTACAACCTTTATCTTTTTTGTGAGTAGGTTGAGAGCAATGGTATCTTTGACCATTATTGTAAAAGTACCTTGGAACAGCCCGTCAGTGGAGTTGATATTGAGTGAACGGAGTGATACACCTGCTTCTTTGCTGATGACAGAGGTGATGTTGGTAACGATGGCAATGTCGTCTCGCCCTATTACGCGTAGCGTAACTACGTAACCGTTATCCCCTTTTCCGCTCCACTTCGCACGAATAATGCGGTATCCGAAGCGGCTGAACATTTCTTGTGCGTTGGGACAATCCATACGGTGAATCTTGATGCCCTGCGTCGAAACGAAGCCGAACACCTCATCTCCATAAATGGGATTGCAGCATTTGGCGAGTTTATACTCAATACCGGTTAGGTTCTTGTCGATAACTAATATATCTTTACTTCCGGAAATTTCTTCAACCTCTGTAACGGTAACGAACTCTTCTGCGCTACGTGCCGTCTGATGTTCCGGTTGTTCTGCATCTTTTTTGACTTGCTCGGTATATTCATCGATGATTTGATTGGGATCTAATTGTTCGTTGCCGATTGCTACGTAGAAGTCCGTAACGGTTTTGTATCCTTTCTTTTTGATGTAGCGCATCAGTGCAGCTTCATCCATATCCACCTTCCGGTTCTTGAAGCGGCGCTGGAGCATTTCCTTGGCGAAGTCTGCCGTTTTGGCAGCCTCTTCGCGTAGAGCCTGCTTGATGCGTACCCTCGCTTTCGAAGTAACGACGAAGTTCAGCCAGTCTCGCTTTGGGGATTGGGTAGGGGAAGTGATAATCGAAACTGTGTCTCCGTTGTGCAACTCTTGCTTGATAGGCACGTTCTTGCTGTTCACCTTCGCCGAGACGCACTTGCATCCTAATTGGGTATGGATGGCAAATGCGAAATCGAGTACGGTGGCTCCCTTTGCTAATTTTATCAGTTCTCCATTGGGCGTGAACACATAAATCTCGTCTTTGTATAAATCCATACGGAAATCCTGCATTAAGTCCAGTGGATTGGAGTCTTTGTTCTCTAGTGCGGCGCGCACTGTATTCATAAATTCATCCAGTCCCTTTTCCGCCTTCACTCCCTTGTAACGCCAATGGGCAGCAAGCCCCTTCTCGGCAATCTCGTCCATACGCTTGGTGCGGATTTGCACTTCGACCCATTTGTTTTCCGGACCCATGACAGTGATATGCAGACTCTCGTAACCGTTTGACTTAGGGATGGATATCCAGTCTTTTAGCCGATTCGGATTGGGTTGATACATATCCGTAACGATAGAGTAAACCTGCCAGCAATCGGAACGTTCTTTTTCCAATGGTGAATCCAGAACTACGCGAATGGCAAACAAATCGTAGATATGCTCAAAATCTACCTTTTGCTTTTTCAACTTATTATTAATAGAGTGAATCGATTTTGTACGCCCTTTAATCTCAAACTTAAATCCCGCCTGCTCAAGTTTTTCCTTAATTGGTGCAATGAAGCGGGCAATATAAGCATCACGCGAACGTTTTGTCTCGTTCAGTTTCTGCTTGATGAAGTCGAATTGCTTCCTGTCTAAGTATTTCAGCGATAAATCTTCAAGTTCACTTTTAATAGTATAAAGTCCCATGCGGTGAGCCAATGGCGCATACAAATAAGCAGCTTCCGTAGCCAACCTGATTCGGTCATCTTCAGGTAGCTGCTTCCCTAAACGCATCATGTAGAGACGATCGGCTATCATCAGCAATATAACCCGTACATCTTCTGCAAATGAAAACAATAAGTGGTGGAAATTCTCTGAATTGACGGCCGTATTTCGGGCATAAAGTTCTGAGGTTCGCAACAAACGCTGGATAATCAGCGCAACGTCCTCATCGAATAATTCCCGTACTTTGTCTAACGTGATAACCTTTTTATAGACCGGACGATAAAGTAACAAGGCGAGAATGGAAGTGCGTCGCAAGCCAATTTCAACCGAGGCAATCAATGCCGTGTCTATGTTTCTCAGTAATCCGTTGATGCCATTTTTATCCCTGCCATAACACTCCTTAGCTACAACTTGGCGCATCAGTTCTTTCATTTTTGGTATATCTTCCTTCTCCAGACAGGAGTATAGGCTTCGTAATAGTGTCCTGTATTTTGTGGAGAATTCTTTCTTCTCTTCCGGAGTAAAAAACGGTAAATTTTCCATAGGTATTCTGCTTATAATATAGCTCATCTTATGGATGAGGTTTGTAAAATGTGTGGTAAAAGTATAATTTTTATTTGGAATAGTGGATGATATTGTGCGGGTATTTTTATACATTTGCGTAATGTTATGTTTATTCAATAATTAAAAACGTATATACTATGTTAGACGCGAAAGATTTAGGACAGTTATCTGCGAAAGGTATTTCGAAGGAAAAGATTGAAGAACAGTTGGCTTACTTTGAAAAAGGTTTTCCGTTCTTGGAGATTGAGGCGTCTGCTTCTGTAGAAAAGGGAATCATGGTGATTCCTGCAAATAAGCAACCGGCGTATATGGATGCGTGGAATACTTACCTGAACCAAGATAAACGTATTTTGAAGTTTGTCCCGGCTTCCGGTGCAGCAAGCCGTATGTTTAAGAACTTATTTGCTTTCTTATCGGCTGATTATAACGAGCCGACTACTGACTTTGAAAGGAAATTCTTTGCTGATATTCGGGAATTTGCCTTCTATAAAGCCTTGAATAAGAAATGTGAAGAGAATACGAGCCGAGATATTCCCGCACTGATGGCTTCGGGCGAATATAAGAGAATTGTAGCTACCCTTTTGGAGAAAGAAGGGCTGAATTATGGATTTTTGCCGAAAGGGTTATTGTTGTTCCACACTTATCCGGATAGTTTTCGTACAGCTATGGAAGAACATTTGGCAGAGGGAGCTAAGTACGCCAAGAATAATGCCGGTGAGGTGAATATCCACTTTACGGTTTCTCCGGAACATAAGGCGTTATTCGAGCAATTAGTTGCTGAAAAATTATCTGTATACGAGAATAAATTCTCGGTGAAATATGACATTTCCTTCAGTGTGCAGAAGCCCAGTACGGATACGATTGCCGTGAATATGGATAATACGCCTTTCCGTGATAAGGATGACAAGTTGCTATTCCGCCCGGGCGGACATGGGGCATTAATTGAAAACCTGAACGATATGGATGCCGATGTTATCTTTATCAAGAATATAGATAATGTGGTGCCGGATAGCTTCAAGTCTGCGACGATTATCTACAAGAAACTGATTGCCGGTGTGTTGGTAACGCTTCAAGAGAAGATATTCAATTACTTGAGGCTGATAGATTCGGGCAAGTATTCACATGCTCAGGTGGAAGAAATGATTCACTTTTTACAAAACGAATTGTGCATCCGCAAGCGGGATATCAAGTATTTGGAGGATGCAGAGTTGATTCTTTATATTAAGGAGAAACTGAACCGTCCGTTGCGTGTTTGCGGTATGGTAAAGAATGTGGGCGAGCCCGGTGGTGGTCCGTTCCTGGCGGTTAATCCTGACGGTTCTGTTTCTTTGCAGGTATTGGAAAGCTCACAGATAGATATGAACGACCCGGTCAAGAAGGCTTTGTTTGAGAAAGGTACGCATTTTAATCCGGTAGATTTGGTTTGTGCAGTGAAAAACTATAAGGGAGAGAAGTTTAACTTGCCTGATTATGTGGATAAAAACACGGGCTTTATTTCGTATAAAAGCAAGGATGGCCGTGATTTGAAAGCATTGGAGCTGCCCGGACTATGGAATGGTGCAATGAGCAATTGGAATACCGTCTTCGTGGAAGTGCCTATCACTACATTCAATCCGGTAAAGACCGTGAATGATTTGTTACGGGATGAGCATCAGCAATAAATCCATTGCTTTTTATTCCCCACACATAAGATTTTCCGTAAAATCAGAGAAAAGGACTTTGTGTCAAGCCTCCTGTTTCCGCGAAAACGTCCCGCAGAGTTGCGAGGCGTTTTCGCTATGTGTGAAGGCTTTGGTGCCAAAAACCTTACTACATTATTCTTCCATGTTTCACTTTTTATGCGTAACTTTGTGCTGTTAATGAATAAAAATACTCATTTGGTTTTTCTATGACAAAAAGCATTACAACAAAATTGAGCTTTGTCTTATGGCCACTTTCGCTGCTATATGGAGCGGGAGTCTGCCTGAGAAATCAATTGTTCGATTGGGGAGTTCTGAGTTCCAAAAAGTATGATGTCCCTGTTATATGCATAGGAAACCTTGCGGTGGGAGGGACAGGAAAAACGCCTCATACGGAATATCTTATCCAAATCTTGAAGGACAAATACAAAGTCGCGGTAGTAAGTCGCGGATACAAGCGGAGCACGTGCGGTTTCCTATTGGCGAATATGCAGCATTCCTATCAGGAAATAGGTGATGAGCCTTTCCAAATGCGGCATAAATACCCGGATATATTGATAGCCATAGATGCCAATCGGCGCAGAGCCATCGAACATTTGCTGGCTTTGCCCGAAGATAAGCGTCCGGAGGTAATCTTGCTGGACGACGCATATCAGCACCGTTATGTGGAAGCATCGTTTTCTATCCTGCTGACGGACTATGGAAGGATGTTCTATAAAGACAGTCTGTTGCCTTTCGGAAGGCTGCGCGAGCCGGCAAGTGAGAAGCATCGGGCAGACATGATAATTGTCTCGAAGACACCTGCTGATTTGAAACCGATAGAATATCGCATAATCGAGACCAATATGCGCCTTAAAGCGCATCAACGTAGTTTCTTCACCTATATAATGTATGGCATGATTCGACCGATATTCCCAGCAGAGGCGGTGCATATAAAGCAACCCTTGCCCAAAGATTTCGGCATATTGCTCGTAACGGGTATAGCTTCTCCCCGTCCGTTTATCCGCGAAGTGGAGAAGAGAGGGTATAGCGTCCGCTCACTGAACTTCCCCGACCATCATGACTTTAAGGAGTCTGATATAAAGAAGATTCAGGCACAATTCCAAGCTATGCCGCAAAAACAGAAAATTATGCTGACTACCGAAAAAGATGCATCTCGCTTGTTACAGAATCCTTACCTGACGGCCGAACTGAAAGCGCATAGCTTTTATCTCCCGATTTGCATTCGATTCCGGCAAGGGCGGGAAACAAAATTTGAACAGATAATTATCAAACATATCAAAACATTCCGACAAAATAAAATATTGTGGTAATATGAGCACACGAACCGAGATTTCTACGTTTGGAGAATTTGGATTGATTCATCATTTAACGCAAGACATCGCTTTGAAGAACGAGAGCACGCTGAAAGGAGTAGGTGATGATGCCGCCGTTCTGTCTTATAAAAACAAACAAGTATTGGTTACGACAGACCTCCTGCTGGAAGGCGTTCATTTCGATTTGACTTATGTTCCTTTAAAGCACTTAGGCTATAAGTCGGCCGTGGTAAACTTTTCTGATATTTATGCCATGAATGGGCAACCCAAACAGATAACGGTCTCTTTAGGCATATCCAAACGGTTTTCGATAGAAGACCTGGAAGAACTGTATAGCGGAATCCGTTTGGCTTGTGAGGTTTACGGTGTGGATTTGATAGGAGGAGATACCTCTGCTTCGCTGACCGGACTGAATATCAGCATAACTTGTATCGGTGAAGGAGAAGAAGGCAAAATCGTTTATCGCAATGGAGCGAAAGAAACGGATTTAATCTGCGTATCCGGAGATTTGGGAGCGGCTTATATGGGTTTGCAACTTTTGGAACGCGAGAAGAGAGTATTTAATGGTGAAAAAGACTTTGAGCCCGACTTCTCAGGTAAAGAGTACTTATTAGAGAGGCAGTTAAAACCGGAAGCTCGTAAAGATATCATCGAAATGCTCCGTGATTCAGGCATTCAACCGACAGCCATGATGGACGTATCCGACGGTTTGTCTTCAGAATTGCTTCACATTGCCAAACAAAGCAAAGTGGGATGCCGCATTTATGAAGAAAGAATTCCTATCGATTATCAGACGGCGGTAATGGCAGAGCAATTTAACATGAACTTAGTTACGGCGGCATTGAATGGGGGAGAAGATTATGAACTCTTATTTACAATCTCATTAACCGAGCATGATAAAGTAGAAAGCATGAAAGGGATAAAGGTAATCGGGCATATAACTAAACAAGAATTAGGCAATTACCTAATAGGACGTGATGGCGGCGAAGTAGAATTGAAAGCACAAGGCTGGAATTCTTTGTACTAAATTCGAAAAAAATCATTCTAAAAATTTGCAGATACAAAAAAAGTCCTTATCTTTGCACCCGTAATCGAAACATAAATGGTTACAGAAAGTCAAAAAGAAAAGAGGGTGCCATAGCTCAGTTGGTAGAGCAAAGGACTGAAAATCCTTGTGTCCCCGGTT